>NZ_QFGB01000010.1:0-98487 GCF_004369245.1 Pelotomaculum sp. FP
CCCCCTTCGGCTTCCTCCAGACCCCACCGTTACCAGTGACGCCCTTGCCTACGGGTTGTCTTCCCGCTGGTTAGGTGACAGGGTTTCTTTCAACCCATCGGTGCGGCAGACATGCCGGGCAAACTAAGAAATGGCCGGTTAGAAGCCGGCCATCAAGTGTTTCTTTATATGTGGATTCTTGCGCATTAAGGTTGGTGTGAACTGGGATATAGCAACTTCCCGGTTGGGTTTTCCCGGCAGGTTTTCCATGCCCGTCCTGGCGGCTTCCAGGGGGCAATACCATTCATCCAGGTACAAGAGGCCTTTACCGTCCTTAATTCTATTAATGTCGACCCGGCTTGTTACCACCAGGAACACCCCCTTTTTGTTAATTGTTAAATTTATATTAAGATTTTGTTAATATTATATTATGGGTATGTTAATTTGACAATAACAAACAAGCTTTGTGCGTATCAAAATACCTTGCCCGGGGGCCGTGCAAAAAGGCTCCATTCGTATATAAATACAGGTCCCGGGAAACTCTATCACAAAATGACTGTCTTAAGGAGTGACCAAAGATGCCCGAACATCCTATTGAGGGTTTGATGAAAACGGCAATGGAGAGCATCAAGGAAATGGTCGATGTCAACACCGTGGTCGGTGACCCGGTCGAAACCCCTGACGGCTCTGTTATTATACCCGTCTCAAGGGTTGCCTGTGGTTTTGCTGCCGGTGGAGGTGAATTTGAAGTCGGGGGTGAGAATAAGGACGGGGGAGACGGTACCCCAACTCCCGGTTTTGGGGGAGGCAGCGGCGGCGGGGTTTCGGTGAAGCCGATTGGCTTCCTGGTCGTTGGCAACGGGCATGTGCGGATGCTGCCGGTAGACGGCAACACTGTGGCAGACAGGTTAATTGATATCGCTCCACAAGTTATTGACCAGATCCAAAACATTTTTAAGCCCGGAGAAATGCAGCCGCAAACTCAAGTCACTTACAAGACATCGACGCCTGCTTCTCCTATCTCTTAAGATTTTCCAAAAACACTATAATGATGAGCTGCCAAGGTGTCAGCAAAGGTCCAAGATCCTTCATGAAAGGGGCTTGGGCTTTTTTTACCCGGGCACTATACACATCGTTTTTTACTTACGCGGAATTGATAAAGGCTAGCCGGAGATAATAATCCAAAATAAGGCGAGGTGGCTAAACAATGCGGCCGTTATGGAAAGGAGCCGTGAGCTTCGGCCTGGTTTATGTGCCGGTCAAGCTCTATGCGGCAACAGAGCACAAGGACATCCGTTTCAATTACCTGCACCAAAAGTGCAAGACGCCCATACAGTACCGGCGCTACTGCCCTCACTGCCAGACGGAAGTGCCCATGGAGGAAATCGTGCGCGGGTATGAATATGAAAAAGGCAGCTATGTGATCATGGCGGATGAAGATTTTGAGGTTACCGGAGGTGACGGGGGCAGGAATATCAATATCATGGACTTCGTCAACCTTGCCGATATCGATCCCATCTACTTCGAAAAGGCTTACTATTTAGCTCCCGGGGAGGGCGGGGCGAAGGTATATGAACTGCTGAAAAGGGCTATGAGTGAAACCGGCAAGGTAGCGGTGGCCAGGGTTGTTATCCGCAACAGAGAGTCGCTGGCAGCCCTGCGGGTAAGCGGCAATACCCTGGTAATGAGTACAATGCATTATCCTGATGAGGTTAGGCAGGCTGCCGCCCTCCCTGAACTGAATTACCAGGTAAACCTGCACGAGAATGAAGTAAAAATGGCGGTCAGTCTCATTAACAGCCTCTCGGCCGAATTCCAGCCGGAAAAATACAATGACACTTACAGAGAGGGATTAATGGAGATCATACAGGCTAAAATTGCCGGGGAAGAAATTACGACTCCTGCCCGGCGTGAAACAGGAAAAGTAGTCGATCTGATGGAGGCGCTCAAAGCGAGTATCGACCTGGCTAAAGAAGAGCGGGTTACGGACAGGCAGGCCAAAAAGTCAAAAGGTATGAAAGAAACAAAGGTAAAAAAAGAAACCTCCCGGCGTAAAACATCATGAGAGGAACCATCAGGGATGGAAAAACACTGCCTCTCGTCCGTCCCATGCTGGCTGTAAGTTCCCCACCCTTTGACAGCGATAAGCACCTTTTTGAAATTAAGTGGGATGGTTATCGCAGCCTGGCTTACCTCGATGACCGAACCATAATACGCTCGCGAAACCTGGTCGATTTGACTGCGAAATTCCCGGAATTGAGCAGACTGCACCAGCGTGTAAAAAGACTGCCCGCGATCATTGACGGTGAAATAGTAATATTTGAAGCTGGAAGACCATCTTTTGCCGGTTTGCAGGCCAGGGGCAGGATGGGCGGTAATAAAAAGGCGGGCCGGGCCACGCTATTAACCCCGGCTGTTTTTATAGGTTTCGACGTCCTGTACACAGGTGGCGGCAGTGTGATGGAAAAAAGCCTGGAAGAGAGAAAGGACATCCTCCAAGACATGGTAGAGCAGTCGGATGAACTGGTTTTATCACGCTTTATTCATGCCGAAGGTCTGGCTTATTATAATGCTTGTGTTGGAGAAGGTTTGGAGGGTGTTATCGCTAAAAGGTTGGATAGCGTATATCTGCCGGGTCGTCGCTCTAATAGTTGGCAGAAATTCAAGAATACCAGGGAAGCAGATCTGGTCATATGCGGCTATCAGAAGGGCACTGGAGGCAGACTGCTCGGCTCGCTGCTCCTGGGAGGCTACCGGGATGGACGGTTGGTTTATCAGGGCAAAGTCGGAACAGGCTTTAGCGAACAGGAGGCTGCTCTCCTCCTGGATAAGCTGGTGAAGCTGGAGGTAGATGAAAGATTTCTGGTTATCCCCCCCAAAGAAATTAAACAAGCCAGGTGGGTAAAGCCAGTCCTGGTGTGCGCCGTCGGGTACCTTACCTTGACTAACGAAGGCTACCTTCGCCATCCTGTTTTTAAAGGGCTCCGCTCAGATAAGACACCAAATGAATGCGGAGTTGCGACTGAATAGTTCCATCCTATATGAAAAGCATTAACCAATAAAAATGCACACTGGGGAGTGATAATGGGAGATAAGAATATGCTCGAAAAGGCTAGACTTGCGGGCAGGGGGTTGTCCGAAAGCGTTCAGGAGCACCTGGATGCGTTCCTTAGCGCGTGCGTTGCATGCAGAAAAGCTCAAATAGCGCGTAGCGAACGGGTGGCAGTCTATAGACGCGGTGGATAGGAGGCCCTAGTTGCACAAATGTAGAATTGCGAAGAGAGCGGAGGACAACCCCCTGACCACTATCCCAGAGGCTTTTTGAGAACCAGTTAACAATGACCTCACTTTTTGGAGAAGCACTCTTTGTATTTCAAGGTGAAAACATAAAACGAAATGCATTAATTCTAATTGACAACAAAAAATAAGGGTATTCTGATTATTGGTTAAGGATAAGTCATGATACCATAAATGAAAATATTGGCAGTGATAGCATATTCTCTTAATTATGTCCAGCATTCAATAACTTTCCAAAGAATATTATAAAGGCTAGAATAATTGATAAACCTAAACTTAATAGAATAGTAATAAGGCTTCTGATAGCTGTTTTCCCATTGCTTACACCAAAGATTCCAATGACACCTAACAAAAACACAATTAATGTTATATATAAAATTAATATGAGAGGATGTATCCTCGTCCAAATTATTATCATCTCTTTAAGATATAATACAGAAGAGAATACAAAAAATAACAAAAAACACACCATGGAAAGAATGAATGACCAAAGGTTTATTTTTTTGATCATATGTATCCCCCCATTAACACTACTTTTCATTATCATACCATATATAAAACGGATAATTACAATTAAAAATATACTTACCTTCAAGAAACCAAAGAAAAACAGGGCAATCAAGATCCATACGCTTGTAGAGGTCGCAGGACGAATTTAAATCGGTAAAAGTCAAAGTCAGAGTAGAAATGTAAATGAGGTGTGTTTTGATGAAAGAATCCTATGTGACAGTTAACGGTTACGAGGTCAAACTAACCAACCTTGATAAACTGATATGGCCTGAAGGGCTGGCCAAGGCCCATTTGGTCAAATATTATTCCGATATAGCACCATACATCCTGCCCCATCTCTACAACCGTCCGGTGGTTATGAAGCGATACCCGGATGGCATTGAAGGTGAGCAGTTCTACCAAAAAGATTGTCCAGATTACGCTCCAACCTGGATAAAAAGACACCCAGTAGAACATTCCGAAAAGGTTGTAAACTATATTGTATGTAATGATGTGCAAACGTTGGTTTGGTTAGCAAATAGTGGATGTATCGAAATGCATCCCTGGCTTTCCCGTATAGAAAATGTTGAATGTCCGGATATTGCTGTTATAGATCTTGACCCGGCGGCAGGAAGCACCTTTAGGGATGTTTTAACAATTGCCCTATTGGTTAAAGAAGCCCTGGCTCAGTTTAACTTGCAATCTTACCCCAAAACCTCCGGGGCTACCGGCCTGCATATTTTTGTTCCTATAAAACCGGTATACTCGTATAAAACTGTCACTAAAGCTATGCAGTACGTGGCTGAGCTTATTGTCAACATTAATCCCGGAATGGCGACTGTGGAACGAAAGGTTGCTCAAAGGCAGGGAAAAGTCTACCTGGATTATCTACAAAACGGCCGCGGCAAAACTATGGCTTTCCAGTATAGCCTGCGGCCATTACCAGGCGCCCCGGTTTCTACCCCCCTATATTGGGATGAAATTGAAGCATTGAACATTGAGCCGGGGGCTTTTTCAATACATAATATTTTTTCAAGAATCAAAGAGATAGGGGATATTTACCACGGAGTATTAACAAATAAGCAAACCCTTGATGCGTTACTGAAGTTAATATAAACCATGATCATTTAAAAACGGTTAAACATAGCGGCTGGTAACGAAAAAAAGAATTTTGTTGCAGAGCTTTTAGAAAAAGTGTATCCTGACAGGGTACTCACAAAGATGAATGCAGGCTAAGCAGGCAGAAAATTTTCCCAGAGGGCAGGAACATATCACTCTAACCCCGAAAAGAATTGGATTAAGAGAACAGTCTTAAGGGGAGACACTTTTTTGGATGATAGATTATACTGGTTAGGGTGGCAGTATTTGATGCCCGGCGCGGGGAAAAGATTGTGGTCGCTGGTCGAGCGCTTTGGTTCACCCCGGGCGGCTTGGGAGGCAGGCATTAAAGAACTATCCGCCGTTCCGGGTTTGGGAGAAGATCGGGCAAACGGACTGGCCGAACGCAGGTCAAAGCTTAACCCTCAAGAAGAGGCAGAAAAACTAGACTCCATGGGTATAAGCTATGTATGCCACAGCGACCCTGATTATCCAGAAAATCTGTCGGCAATATATGACCCTCCTCCAGTACTATTCTACAAAGGCCGGCTTCAAGCCGCGGATACACTCTCTGTAGCAATCGTTGGCGCTAGAAAGCCCTCGCCTTACGGTCTGGTGGTGGCAGAGAAGCTGGCCAAAGACCTGACTGCCTTGGGGCTTACGATCATAAGCGGGATGGCCAGGGGCATTGACTCTGCAGCGCACCGGGGGGCTCTGGCAAGTTGCGGCAGGACCATAGCTGTACTGGGTTGCGGCCCGGATGTGGTCTATCCCAGGGAAAACAAAGAGCTTATGGACGGGATTATGAATAATGGAGCTGTTGTCAGTGAGTTTCCACCCGGGACCCAACCCGAAGCCTGGCGCTTTCCGGTGCGCAATCGCATTATCAGCGGCCTGTCACAGGCAACCCTGGTGGTCGAAGCGGCAGAGAGGAGCGGCGCATTGATTACTGCAGACTTTGCCCTCGAACAGGGACGCGATGTTATGGCTGTACCCGGCAATGTAGTAAACCCGTTAAGCAGGGGTCCGCACCGGCTGATTAAACAAGGCGCCAGACTTATAGAAGGAGCCGGTGATGTGCTGGATGAACTGGGTATGGAAAAACTTTTCCCCGCTCAAGCAAGTGGCGCAGATCGTAAAATGAAAATGAGCTATGAGGAAGAAACACTGTACGGCCTGCTGTCCTTGGATCCGGTCTCTCTGGATGAACTTATTATAAGGGCCGGGCTTCTGCCGCAAAAGGTGATGGCCGCGTTAATGTACCTGGAAATCAAGGGTTTGACCCGGCAGCTTCCAGGTAAGTTTTATATCCGGACAGGCCGTGATTTGTTCTAAACTGTTTTTTGAGGGGATAAATTATAAAAAATATCGAAATAATTAATGGCAATAATAACCGTGCAATAAACGAGGTGTGCACTTTTGTCTAAAATACTCGTGATTGTGGAATCTCCGGCCAAAGCGAAAACCATTAGCAAGTTTCTGGGGAAAAAATATTTTGTCAAAGCTTCTATGGGCCATGTCCGAGACTTGCCGAAGAGCCAGTTCGGAGTTGATGTTAAAAACGGGTTCAGCCCAAAATATATCACTATCAGAGGCAAAGGCGAAACAATTAAAGATTTGAAAACAGCTGTAAAAAAAGCCGACCAGGTGCTGATTGCTTCAGACCCTGACCGGGAAGGCGAGGCTATCGCCTGGCATATACAAAAACTTTTGGAAATGGGCGGAGGGGAGCCGTGCCGGATTGAGTTTAACGAGATAACCAAGCCGGCCGTACAAAAAGCTGTGAACCAGCCCCGGCTGATTGATTATAACCGGGTTAACGCCCAGCAGGCACGGCGTATCCTTGACCGCCTGGTCGGTTATAACCTGAGTCCGTTACTTTGGCGTAAGGTAAAGAAAGGCTTGAGCGCCGGCCGCGTTCAATCGGTGGCGGTACGCCTGATTTGCGACCGTGAAGAGGAAATCGCTGCTTTCGAGCCTGAAGAATACTGGACGCTCACAGGCCTTTTTGCCAAAACCGGCTACAGCCCCTTTGAGGGAAAGCTCTTTAAATACCAGGACAAAAAAATAGAGATCAAATCCAGCGCCGAAATGCAGGAGGTCTTGGACAGGCTAAAAGGCGCTCACTACATTGTGGGCAAAATTACACGCAAAGAAAAATTACGCAGGCCGGCCCCGCCTTTTATTACCAGTACCCTGCAGCAAGAGGCCTACCGCAAGTTAAATTACACCGCACGTAAAACTATGATTATAGCCCAACAGCTTTATGAAGGGCTTGACCTCGGCAAAGAGGGGACGACCGGCCTGATTACCTATATACGGACTGATTCGGTGCGTGTATCTGAGGTAGCCAGGGAGGAAGCCCACGGCTATATCAAGGAGCGTTTTGGGGTCCAGTATATTGGCAAAGAAACCCTCAACTCAGCGGCCAAAGGCAAAATCCAGGATGCGCACGAAGCTATCCGGCCTACCTCGATTCACCATGAACCGGAACAAATAAAAGCATACCTGACCACTGACCAGTATAAGCTTTACAAGTTAATCTGGTCACGTTATCTGGCGAGCCTTATGAGCCCTGCCGTCTTTGACACCACCGGTGTGGATATTGCAGCCGGGGAATATGTTTTCCGTGCTTCCGGTTCAATCATCAAATTCGCCGGGTTTATGAAGGTCTATATTGAGAGCAGGGATGACGGGGAAAGCGACGAAGAAAAACTTCTCCCGGAACTGGCGGAAGGCGAAGAAGTCGAAGCCAGGTCGCTGCAACAAAAACAGCATTTTA
This sequence comes from Pelotomaculum sp. FP, assembly GCF_004369245.1. Taxonomy (NCBI): domain Bacteria; kingdom Bacillati; phylum Bacillota; class Clostridia; order Eubacteriales; family Desulfotomaculaceae; genus Pelotomaculum; species Pelotomaculum sp. FP. The sequence continues at coordinate 7,646 of NZ_QFGB01000010.1, forward strand.
CCCAACCACCGCCACGTTACACCGACGCCACCCTGGTAAAAACCCTGGAAGAAAAAGGGATAGGCAGGCCCAGCACCTATGCTCCCATAGTAGAAACAATAATTAAAAGGGGTTACATAGTAAGGGAAAACAAACAATTATACCCGACTGAACTGGGTTCAATCGTCATCGACCTTTTAAAAAAGCACTTCCGGGATATTATTGATGTTGAATTCACTGCCGGCATGGAAAAAAACCTGGACAGCATTGAAGAAGGGGACCTGGAATGGGTTAACGTTTTAGCGGCTTTTTACTGGCCTTTTATGGATACCTTGGAAAAGGCCGAAAAAGAAATAGGCCATGTACAGGTAACCGATGAAGTAACGGAAGAGATATGCGAGCTGTGCGGGCGGAACATGGTTAAGAAATTCGGGCGTTTCGGTAAATTTTTGGCCTGCCCCGGTTTTCCCGAATGCCGCAATACCAAGCCTTTGTTGGAACCCACCGGCGTGGAATGTCCCCGCTGTGGAGGAGAATTGGTAATCCGCCGTTCCAAAAAAGGCAGGAAGTTCTTCGGCTGCGACCAGTATCCGAAATGTGATTTTGTCACCTGGGATCAGCCTTCAAAGACTAAGTGTCCCTATTGCGGTGACCTGATGGTGGAGAAAAGAGCCGCCGGCAAGAATATAACACTGAAGTGTATAAATGAAAAGTGCAGTCAAGGACTGGAGCAAAAAGAAGTCAAGGCTACCAAGGAGGTCAAAGTTTCGAAGGAGAGCAAGGCTTCGAAAGAAACCAGGACTTCGAAGGATGTCAAGGCGCCAAAAGTGCGCAAGGCTTCAAAAGAAACAAAGGCCCGGAAAAAAACAACAGCTGGGCCGGAACAGCTGGGCGCCACAAATGTCGTTACCGAACAGTGATATTAAAAATATGATCACAGTAAATTTTAACTATCAATCTACTACAGTCAGGAGCACGTATGCAAGATAGAACTGTCACCATCATCGGGGCCGGCTTGGCAGGTTCGGAGGCGGCCTGGCAGGTAGCCCGGAAGGGGATTAAAGTCAAACTCTACGAAATGCGGCCGGACAAACAGACACCGGCCCACCGGGGCAGTTTATTTGCGGAATTGGTCTGCAGCAATTCGCTAAGGGCATCCAGCCTGGAGAATGCTGTCGGCCTCTTAAAAGAAGAGATGAGACGAATGGGTTCCCTCATTATGCATTGCGCCGACAAATTCAGGGTGCCGGCGGGGGGCGCCCTCGCCGTTGACAGGGAGCTGTTTTCCAGCTGTGTCACCGAGACGCTTTACCAACACCCCCTGATAGAAATTTGCCGTACCGAGGTAACCGCCATACCTGAGGACGATACGGTAATCCTGGCCACAGGGCCGCTGACCTCGGAAGCCATGGCTGAGAGCATCAGGCAGTTCAGCGGAGAGGAATACCTTTATTTCTATGACGCAGTGGCCCCAATTGTAAGCGGTGATTCAATAAATATGGATCAAGTATTTCGTTCCTCCAGGTACGGGAAGGGTGAGGCCGCCTATTTAAACTGCCCGATGGACGAGGAGCAATACCAAACTTTTTGGGATGCGCTGGTCAAGGCGGAAAAGGCTCCCCGCAAAGAGTTTGAGCAATCAACGCACTTTGAAGGATGTCTGCCTGTTGAGGTACTCGCCGCCCGTGGAAAAGATACTCTTCTTTACGGACCCTTAAAGCCGGTGGGCCTCATTGACCCCAAAACGGGCAAGCGGCCTTTTGCCGTGGTCCAGTTGCGGCAGGAGAACGCGGACGCTACCATGTACAACCTGGTTGGATTTCAGACCGGTTTAAAATGGAGCGAGCAAACGCGGGTATTCCGCCTCATACCAGGACTGGAAAAGGCTGAGTTTCTGCGGCTTGGAGTGATGCACAGAAATACCTATATCAATTCACCGGCGCTTTTAAATCCTACTTATGAGAGTAAAAAAAGGCCCGGGCTTTTCTTTGCCGGGCAGCTTACCGGAGTTGAGGGGTACGTGGAATCATCGGCCGCCGGGTTGGTCGCCGGGATTAATGCTGCGCGGAGGGCCGCGGGTAAAGAGACGCTGGCCTTTCCGGGAGATACCGGTCACGGTTCTCTTGCCCATTACATAACTTCCGCCGATCCGGCTCATTTTCAGCCGATGAATATTTCTTTTGGCCTTTTTCCACCCCTGGATCATAAAATCCGGGATAAAAAGGAGCGATACAGGTTAATCGCCCAAAGATCACTTGAATCACTTTCAGCATTTATTAATAACATTTACATATCATTGTAACAACAGGGTTGTCCCCCGCTATCGTGGCGCCAGGAAAGAACGAGACGAAACGGTTTTGGTGCGATTTCAATCGCATACGGCGCGGCAGCGCCGGACTTGTGTGGCCAATGCAACATTGTGCGAATGAATCCACACCTGCATTTTCAGGATAGCGAACGCGTCAATCCTGCCGGGAGTAGGTTTTCGAGTATGTACAGTCATTTTGATAACTTTTTAGTTTATCTGAAAGTGGAAAAGAACGCGTCCCCAAGGACTATAGAAAGCTACCAGAAGGACTTCTTCCAGGGGTTGGATTTTTTTGCTTCTTACTTGAAGAAAAAAGACCATGCTGTTGAACCAAAGGACCTCGACCACAGTATTTTCAGACTCTACCTGGGCCAGATGCAGGAACAAGGGCTGGCCAGGACCACCATGGCCAGGCGCCTTGCGGCATGGCGTTCCCTGTACCGTTACCTGAAGCGGGAGAATATCGTTGACGACAATCCCGCAGCCAGGGTCGCCAGCCCCAGACTTAAGAAAGGGTTGCCTTCTTTCTTATACGAGAATGAGATCGCCCACCTGATCGAGGCGCCTGATTTAACCCACCCGCTTGGTGTCAGGGACCGGGCGCTGCTGGAAACGCTTTATGCCGCCGGTCTAAGGATTCATGAACTGGTATCCCTTGACTTGGCCGACCTTGATCTTGGCTCCGGCTATGTGCGGGTAATGGGAAAAAGAGCAAAAGAGAGGCTGTCGCCCATCGGCATAGAGGCCGTTACAGCTTTGCGCAGGTACCTGGCCGGTTCACGCCAGAGGCTTTTGGCAAACGCTAAACCCGCCAAAAATAAGAGCCAAGCCAACCCTGCGTCAGCCAGCGCGGTAATGCCCGGGGCGCAAAAAATCAGCGGCGCGGTATTTCTTAACCGGTGGGGGGAGAGGCTCACGGAGCGGGGCGTGCGGAAAATCCTGAACAAATATGTGGAAGAGGTCAGCCTGGAAAGAAAGGTCAGCCCGCACACACTGAGACACTCTTTTGCCACACACCTGCTTAACGCGGGGGCTGACCTTCGCGCTGTACAGGAGCTGCTCGGACATACATGCCTTTCCAGCACCCAGGTCTATACCCATGTTACGGGCGAAAGGTTGAAAAAAGTATACCAGAGCGCCCACCCCAGGGCAAAAGAGTAAGTATAGAGCATACATGCTGCTAATAAAGCTGAAAGATGAAAAGGAGAAACCATATGTTTCATGCCACCACTATAGTCGCAGTGAAAAAAGATGGTAAAACTGCTGTTGCCGGCGACGGTCAGGTTACCTTTGGAGAAAACACAATCATCAAAAAAGGAGCCAAAAAAATCAGGCGACTCTATAAGGATAAGGTTATAGCCGGATTTGCCGGCTCAGTGGCCGACGCATTTACTCTTTTCGAAAAATTCGAAGGGAAACTTGAAGAGTTCCATGGCAACCTGCCGCGGGCTGCGGTTGAATTGGCCAAGGAGTGGCGGACGGATAAAGTGCTGCGCAAGCTTGAAGCTCTTCTGATTGTGGCCTCCAGTGAAGACCTCCTGATGATATCCGGAGGCGGTGAAGTCATCGAACCTGATGACGGGGTGGCGGCTATCGGCTCCGGCGGCCCTTACGCCCTGGCGGCGGCCCGTGCCTTGAACAGGCACACTGCTATGCCGGCCGGTGAGGTGGCCAGGCAAGCCCTGTCAATTGCTGCTGAAATCTGTGTTTACACCAATGACAATATAATTGTGGAAGAGGCCTAAAAAGATGTCCTAAATTTTTCATCTTGGAGGATTAGTACATGGAAGAATTAACACCACGGCGTATTGTTGAAGAACTTGATAAGTATATCGTCGGCCAGAAAAACGCCAAGAAGGCGGTAGCCATTGCTCTGCGCAACCGGTTTCGCCGCAAAAAACTGGCAGCTGATTTCAGGGATGAAGTGATCCCGAAAAATATCCTGATGATTGGACCAACTGGTGTAGGCAAGACAGAGATAGCCCGGCGCCTGGCCAAACTTGTCAAAGCTCCATTTGTGAAGGTTGAGGCTACCAAATTTACAGAAGTGGGGTATGTAGGCAGGGACGTCGAGAGTATGGTCCGTGATCTGGTTGAGACCTCCATTCGCATGGTCAAACAGGAGAAATTATCAACCGTCGAGGAGAGGGCTAAAAAACAGGCGGATGAAAAGATTATTGAACTGCTGGCTCCTTACCCGGTCCGGGAAACAACGTCACGCAATCCACTGGAAATGATTTTTGGAGCCCCCAAACCGGTTGAGCAAATAGATAAAGCACAGGAGTCCCGAATAAAGAGGATCGAATTTGAACGGGAAATATTAAAAGAGAAGCTGGAAAAAGGGGAACTGGAAAACGAAACTCTTGAGATCGAGGTTGAGGACAATAAACCTCCCATGCTGGAGGTATTTACAGGGTCCGGCATGGAAGAGATGGGCGTTAACCTGCAGGATATGCTGGGCGGGTTGATTCCCAAGAAAAAACGCACTCGCAAAGTAACTGTACGGGAAGCCCGCGTTATTTTGACTCAATTGGAGGCCCAGAAACTAATTGATATGGACGAGGTTACTTCAAAGGCAATCAAACGCGCAGAAGAAGACGGCATCATCTTCCTTGATGAGATCGATAAAATTGCCGGCCGTGAAGGTTATGGACCTGATGTTTCCAGAGGCGGGGTGCAGCGTGATATCCTTCCTATTGTCGAAGGTTGCACTGTTGTCACAAAATACGGCCCGGTCAAAACTGACCATATTCTATTTATCGCGGCAGGCGCCTTCCACACCACCAAGCCCTCCGACCTGATCCCGGAACTGCAGGGGCGTTTCCCGATACGTGTCGAATTAGAGAGCCTTACTCGTCCCGATTTTCAACAAATTTTGACAGAGCCAAGAAATGCAATAATCAAGCAATACACGGAGTTATTAGCCACTGAGGGGGTTATGGTTAAATTTTCGCAAGATTCTCTTGTAGAAATAGCTGATATAGCTTATACTGTTAATGAACAAACAGAAAACATAGGAGCAAGGCGGCTTTACACCATAATGGAGAAGCTTTTAGAAGATATTTCGTTTGAGGCCCCGGAGCTTTCCGGGAAGGATATTAACCTTGAACCTAAAGATATTGTCGAAAAACTGGGTGATCTGGTAAAAAATCAGGATTTAAGTCGTTATATTTTGTGACGTAGAAAGAGGGACAGAATGAGAGCGCTACTTGAAAGAACAAGGGCAATCAATAAGCTTCTGCAAAAATCAGCTGGAAATACTGATTTTAACGAAGTGGCAAGTGTTTTGAGCGACAACATTGAATCCAGCATCTACATTTTGGATCGAAACGGTAAAGTCGTTGGTTATGCCTATCTTAAGGGCTTGACCTGCGATATTATGAAAGACATCGTCGAAGGCAAGGGCGGTTTTCCGGAAGACTATAACGAATACTTGATGAGAATCAATGAAACTTACGCCAACTATTGCCAGACCGCCAACGCCTGTGTCTTTGCAGAAAAACGTTGTCTCTTCAATAATAAAATTACTACCACAGTGCCCATCATAGGCGCCGGATCCAGGCTGGGTACATTAATACTGGCAAAGTTTGACAAGCATTTTACGGATGAGGACATTATTTTGGCCGAATACGGCGCTACTGTTGTCGGAATGGAGATGTTGCGGGCCAGGACCGAAAGAATGGAAGAAGAGGCTCGCAAAAGAGCAGCAGTCCAAATTGCCCTTGGCACTCTATCGTATTCCGAAATGGATGCCGTACAGCATATTTTTGAGCAGTTGGAAGGGGAGGAGGGCCTCCTCGTTGCCAGTAAGATTGCTGACAGGGTGGGCATCACTCGCTCGGTGATTGTCAATGCGTTGCGCAAATTTGAAAGCGCCGGGGTCATTGAATCAAAATCACTGGGTATGAAGGGCACATATATACGCGTCCTGAACGAAAGGCTCCTGGAGGAGTTGAGTAAAATCAGACAGCATTAGATAGCGTCGATCCAATAGCATGATTTTGGATCTTACAACAAAAACATTCTTAAAAAGAGTAGATCCACAAAGGGATCTACTCTTTTTTCAAAAGAAAGAAGCTTGCGCCAGAAATACAACTATGGTAAAATACAACTTGGTGTAAATTACGCACGTTGTTGGATTTTTGCAGAGGTGCCCTTTGCGGATCTGCTTAAAGATGAAGACAGCGGAGGATGCAACCATGGGAAGGAGGTGTGATTAATGGCTGTAATATCTATGAAGCAACTATTGGAAGCAGGGGTTCATTTCGGCCATCAGACCCGTCGCTGGAATCCCAAAATGGCCTCCTATATATTTACAGACCGCAACGGCATCTATATTATTGACTTGCAGAAGACAGTCAGGAAGGTTGAGGAAGCTTATAACTTTGTAAAGCAGCTTTCCGCCGAGGGTGACAACATCCTGTTCGTCGGTACCAAGAAGCAGGCGCAGGAAGCGGTACGTGAAGAAGCGGAGCGCTGCGGCATGTTTTATGTGAACCAGCGTTGGCTGGGCGGCATGTTAACCAATTTCCAGACCATCAGGAAGCGCATTGACAGGTTGCACGAGCTGGAAAAAATGGAGGCTAACGGCACTCTTGAGGTTTTGCCTAAAAAAGAGGTCGCCGAGTTGATGCATGAAAAGGAAAAACTGCAGAAATTCTTAGGCGGCATCAAAGACATGAGGCGCCTGCCCGCAGCGCTTTTTATTATTGACCCGCGTAAAGAGCGCATTGCTGTAGCCGAGGCGCGCAAGTTGGGTATTCCTATTGTAGCGATTGTGGATACCAACTGCGATCCGGACGAAGTAGACTACGTCATACCCGGCAATGACGACGCCATCAGAGCAGTCCGGCTGCTTACCGGTAAAATGGCGGAGGCTGTTCTGGAAGGAAAACAGGGCGAACAGCTTGCAGAATAAAAGTGTGTAGCGAGGTGGGGGTTAGTCTTAAGAGGTTACCCCTGCCTTTTTTTCTGTCCTGGTGTTTTAGTAATATATGGATAAACAAGGTTAATCATGGACATACTTAAAATTACAATAATTTACACTCAATTAGACTAATTTAAGGAGGGGTTATTATGTCTGTACCAGCAAGTTTTGTGAAAGAACTTCGTGAGCGCACCGGAGCGGGTATGATGGATTGTAAAAAAGCCCTTGCCGAAAGCGGTGGCGATATTGATAAAGCCGCCGACTATTTAAGGGAAAAAGGGCTAGCGGCTGCAGCTAAAAAAGCCGGCAGGATAGCCGCCGAAGGCCTCGTTGAATCTTACATACACGGCGGGGGCCGTATTGGGGTTCTGGTAGAGGTAAATTGTGAAACTGATTTTGTAGCCAAAACTGATGAGTTTAAGGCTTTGGTTAAAGATATAGCTATGCAGATCGCGGCTGCCAAACCTGAGTTTGTGAAAAGGGAAGAAGTCCCTGCGGAAGCTCTGGAACATGAGAAAACCATACTGCGGGCACAGGCCCTGAACGAGGGCAAGCCTGCCAATATCGTTGAAAAAATGGTTGAAGGACGTGTGGAAAAGTACTTCAAAGAAGTCTGCCTGCTGGAACAGCCCTTCATCAAGGAACCGGATATGTCCATTAAACAGCTCCTAACGGAAAAAATTTCTAAAATTGGCGAAAATATCAGCATCAGGCGTTTCACACGTTATGAACTGGGTGAGGGTATCCAGAAGAAGCAGTCAGACCTGGCGGCAGAGGTGGCAGAGGCCACACGAAATGTCTGCAAGTAAAATTTTATAAAAGGATTTTAAGCTGATATTGTAGAATAACTCTGGTAAGAGTGGAGGGCTCGTATCTAATATGGTTGCTCCGAAATACTGGCGTGTTGTTCTGAAATTAAGCGGTGAGGCATTAGCCGGCTCTTTTGGCTATGGCATTGATCCGGACGTGGTTAACGCTATTGCCAGGCAGATTAAAGAAGTAGTGGAGCACCGTGTTCAGTTGGCTGTTGTGGTCGGGGGAGGCAATATCTGGCGTGGCGTGGCAGGCAGCGCCAAGGGTATGGATCGTGCCACGGCGGACTATATGGGTATGCTGGCCACTGTCATGAATGCGTTAGCCCTGCAGGACGCATTGCAAACCCACGGTGTTGATACCCGCACGCAAACGGCCATAGAAATGAAAGAGATAGCCGAACCATACATCATGCGGCGGGCAATCCGGCATATGGAAAAGGGCCGGGTGGTAATCTTTGCAGCCGGTACCGGCAACCCTTACTTTTCTACTGATACCACTGCGGCTCTCAGGGCTGCTGAAATCGAGGCTCAAGTAATTTTAATGGCCAAACGGGTCGACGGGGTGTATGACTGCGACCCCTTAATACATCCCGGGGCCATAAAGTTCGAAGAGCTTTCCTTTATTGAGATGATTAACCGGGGATTGGGTGTTATGGACGCAACTGCCGCATCCCTGTGCATGGATAATAAAATCCCGGTTATCGTTTTTGATTTAAACCAGCATGGCAACATCAAGAAGGTTGTTTTTGGCGAAAAAATCGGAACTTACATCGGGGGTGAGTTTGATGGTCAAGGAGATAGTTAAAGAAGCAGAAGGCAATATGAAAAAAACCATTGAGGTGGTTAAAAAAGAATTCGCTTCGCTTCGTGCCGGGCGGGCGACTCCGGCTTTGCTGGACAAAATTATGGTAAACTATTATGGAACTCCGACACCTGTTAACCAACTTGCCAATATCTCTGTTCCCGAAGCCAGGTTATTAGTCATCCAGCCTTGGGATAAAAGTTCTCTACATGAAATTGAGCGGGCTATCATGAAATCCGACCTGGGCATCACTCCAGCCAGCGACGGTGTGGTGATCAGGTTGGCCATACCGCAGCTGACCCAGGAAAGACGGGTAGATTTAATGAAGGTAGTAAAGAAAAAGGCTGAAGAGGGCCGGGTGGCGATCAGAAATATCCGCCGGGACGTCAATGAACACTTGAAAGCCTACCAAAAAGAAGGAAAAATTTCCGAAGACGAGTTGAAGCGCAGCCAGGACGATGTACAGAAAATGACGGACCGTTTGATTAAGGAAATTGACGGGCTGTTGACCATTAAAGAGCAGGAAATTATGCAGGTATAATGGATAGCGTTCCTGATATAACAGGTTTTTATCTGGATGAAGCGCTCCAGATATGCAAGGATAACGGGTATCAGGTAAGTGTTGTGTTCACCCGGCCTGATAAGCTGTCGCCGGAGGGAAAACCAAGGGCGGTACGCTTTCAAAAGGTCTCGATATATACAGGGGTGATTACTGTCGTTCTAGAGGAAGGGATGAAAGGAGGTGGATAAAGAAGTGGCATACAAAATTACAGATGAATGCCTTGCTTGCGGCGCCTGCATGGATTCCTGCCCGGTTGAAGCTATTAGCGAAGGTGATATCTATAAGATTGACCCAGATAAATGTGAAAGCTGTGGGGCTTGTGCTGATGCCTGTCCGACAGGCGCGATTGTTGAAGAGTAGAGGACGGACCCCCTCACAAGCGAGGGGGTCGTTTATATATGATGTTTTGTAAGGGTGGTCCCGAAGTTGGACAATATTTTAATGTTCAAGCAGTATTTCGATTTCTGGCGCAAAAAAAACACCGGTAAAATTAAAGAGGCCGAGGTCGAAAGGCTGATAAACGAGGTTGACAGAAAAAAACTGCCCAGGCATATTGCCATTATTATGGACGGCAACGGCCGGTGGGCTTTACGGCGTGGTATGTCTCGATCCTGCGGCCACCGCGCTGGCGTAGAGTCACTCAGGGACATAGTTAAAGTCTGCTCCGAATTAAAAGTGAAAATATTAACGGTTTACGCATTTTCAACAGAGAACTGGAAGAGACCCCGTGAAGAAGTTGACATTTTAATGGACCTCCTGGTGGAGTATTTTAACCGGGAAATTGAGGAGCTTAATAAAAACAGGGTAAGGGTAAACCCCATCGGCAGGTTGCATGAACTACCGCCCGCAACACTTGAGGCGCTTAAAATGGGAGCTGAGCGGACGCGTGGCAATGACGGATTGATTTTGAACGTGGCCTTTAACTACGGGGGACGGCAGGAGATAGTAGATACAGTCAGAGCGGTAGTCGCTGATGTCTTAAGCGGCAAATTAAGCGCGGCCGATATTGAAGAGCGGGCTATTTCCGAACGGCTTTATACGGCCGGGCAGCCAGATCCGGATTTGCTGATTCGCCCGGCCGGGGATTTTAGGATTAGCAACTTTTTACTATGGCAGCTTGCCTACACAGAGTTTTGGATTTCTCCTGTTATGTGGCCTGATTTTCGCAGGATTGACCTGATTAACGCGATTTTAGAATTTCAGCGGCGGGAACGCCGTTTTGGAGGCTTAAAGTAACAATGGGGATAACCCCGACGGGTCGGTGAAAATGTGCTCTGGCAAAGAATAATGAGTGCCCTGTTGGGCATCCCGCTGGTTGTACTTGCGGTTTGGCATGGTGGAATCCCGCTATTATTTTTAATTGGTGTCCTGAGCATGCTTGGAATAAAGGAAATGATGCAAATTCTGGCCAAGCTTGGCTTGAACCCGTTGTTATGGCTGGCAGTAGCAGGCGGTCTAGTCCTGATCAGCGGAGTTTACCTGTACAGTGACGGCTATCCGGGGCCTACCATTACCATCATTCTATTCCTGCACCTGATTGCGACGGTCACCTTTTACCCTCGTTACTCGCTGCTTGACGGCGCCGGTACCCTGATGAGTACATTGTACGTGGGCCTTTTAACTTACCTGTACCTGCTGCGGTCTCTGCCGGATGGTTGGATATGGCTGATATTTATGCTCGCCTGCACCTGGGCCTGCGATACCGCAGCATATTTTGTGGGTACGGCCTTTGGCAAGAGGAAAATCGCTCCGGTTTTAAGCCCCAAGAAGTCACTGGAAGGCGCCATCGGCGGGCTGGCCGGAAGTGTACTAACAAGCTGCTTGTTTGCATACATATATCCATTCTTATCTGTTCCTAAGATGCTGCTGCTGGGTCTCCTGGTGGGACTGGCTTCTGAAGTCGGCGACCTGCTTGAATCAGCGTTTAAAAGGCAGGCGGGGATAAAAGATTCTAGCATGCTGATACCCGGCCATGGGGGAATATTGGACCGCATCGACAGTTGGTTGTTTACAGCTCCGCTGGTATATTATTTCGTACTGTTGTTTATTATAAATTGAATGGGGGTGGTAAAAGTTGCCAAAGCCAATCTTGCTGATTGTTTATGCCGCCATTGCGATATTGGTGTTTATGGCAGCCTATGTTTACGTGCTTCCAATTTTTGTGCCTTTTATCATCGCCCTTTTTTTTACCGCGCTGATGGAGCCGTTGATACGGTTAATCCAGCGCAGGTCGCGTATGCCCCGCGGTTTTGCGGTACTGCTTACTATGTTTGTTGTATTTGGCGGCATCGGCGTAGTTTTTTCAGCAATAATTCTCAAGCTGGTCGCTGAATTAATTCAGCTCTCTGTTTCTCTGCCTGGCGTGGCGGCGGAAATAAGTCTCTATTACCAGTTTTTTATTGATAGAGTAACTGCCTTTTACATCACACTTCCACCGGGGGTTACTTCGTCCCTGGAACAGAATATTTCCATTCTGACTGCCAACTTACAGAGTCTGATTACCAGGTCGGCAAACTCAATTATTGCCTTTCTCTCAATTGTACCCGGCACCTTCACCATCATGCTCGTCAGCTTATTGGCCACCTATTTCCTGGCCCGCGACCGGCAATTGATTATTGGGCTCTTGCTCCGGTATATTCCTGCGCCCTGGGGCGAAAAAACAGTTGCCATTCTGCAGGAGATAACCGCTGCCTTCATTGGATACCTGAGGGCGCAGGCGGTGCTGGTACTGATTACGATCGTGCTCAGCGTTACCGGACTCTACCTTATTGGAGCAGACTATGCTCTCACCATGGGGCTTTTGATCGGCGTTTTTGATATGATACCGGTCCTGGGGCCGGCCACGATTTATGTTCCCTGGATAATCTGGTCGTTTGTCACAGGCGCTACCGCCTTTGGCGTCAAATTGACCATATTGTACGGGTTAGTGCTGGTGGTAAGGCAGGTTATGGAAGCTAAAATCGTCTCAGCCAACCTCGGCCTGCACCCCCTGGAAACACTGCTCGCCATGTATGCGGGACTTAAAACGATTGGCCTGGCCGGCCTTATATTGGGTCCTATTATCTTGATTGGCGGTAAGGCAGTTATGAAGGCGGTAAGATCACCCCAAAGATAATTTTCGTACTTATAACGATAATAGGAGCAAAGTATATTGAAAAGAGTCGTCGTCCTCGGCAGTACCGGTTCAATAGGCACACAGACCCTGGATGTAATCAGGAATCTGCCGGGTGAATTTGAAGTGGTTGGGCTCGGAGCAGGAAGAAACTCACGCCTTTTAGCTGAACAAATAAACGAATTCCAGCCCCGCGCCGCTGCTTTAGCGGAGCAAGAAGATTTGTCGCGTTTAAAAAGAGAACTGTCGCCACAAGATAAACTTGATCTGGACTGGGGCATAGAAGGGATGAAAAACCTTGCCGCGATGCCTGAAGCAGATCTGGTTGTTATCGCCGTTACCGGGGTGGCAGGAATTCATCCTACCTTCACCGCGCTGAGCGCCGGCAAGGATGTAGCCCTGGCCAACAAGGAGACACTGGTGGCTGCGGGGCAGCTGGTGATGGATTTGGCGACCAGGAAAAGTAAGGCTCTTCTTCCGGTTGACAGCGAGCATTCCGCCGTGTGGCAGTGCCTCTACGGATATCCATTTGATCAACTTGAAAAGATAATTCTCACAGCTTCAGGGGGTCCCTTCCGTAGCGCAAACAGTGTAGACCTTGAAAAAGTAACGGTTGAGATGGCTTTGAAACATCCCAACTGGAACATGGGAAGTAAAATCACCATAGATTCAGCTACTTTGATGAATAAGGGCCTTGAGGTAATTGAAGCGAAGTGGTTATTTGGGGTGGATTACGCCCAAATTGATGTAGTTGTTCACCCGCAGAGCATTATCCACTCAGCGGTTGAATTCAAGGACGGTTCAGTGATCGCCCAGATGGGGCTGCCGGATATGCGTCTGCCAATCCAGTACGCCCTGACCTTTCCGCAACGCGTACCAGGACCGGCGCCCAGGCTTGACTGGACAAAGTTACCTAAACTTACCTTTGAAGCTCCGGACACATCAAAATTCCCCTCCCTGCGCCTGGCGTATGAAGCAGGGAAGACAGGGGGCACCATGCCCGCCGTATTAAACGCAGCGAATGAAACGGCAGTTTATGCCTTTCTGCAAAAAAGGATAACCTTTTTGGGTATCCCCACGGTGGTGGAAAAGGTAATGGAAAAACACGCCAGTATAAACAATCCTGATCTGGGTGAAATAATGGAAGCAGACCTTTGGGCGAGAGCAACGGCTGGGGAATTCCTTAGGTTCTGATTTAAGAGAAATCCGGGGTGGTTAAAATGTTGACATTTGCAGCTTCAGTTTTTGTTTTTGGGCTATTGGTTTTCTTTCACGAGCTTGGACATTTTTTTGTCGCTAAAATGGTTGGCATCAAGGTGATTGAATTCAGCCTGGGGTTTGGTCCCAAAATAGCCGGGGCAACCGGGGGGGAAACCCAGTATAACGTGCGGTTGCTGCCCCTGGGTGGCTTTGTCCGCATGGCCGGCATGGAACCTAACGAGGAAATCGAAGAAGGCGATGAGCTGAGGGGGTTTAATAAGAAGACCATAGGTCAGCGAATTGCCGTTATATTTGCCGGACCCTTTATGAATTTTCTGTTGGCAGCGATGCTGTTAGCAATGATTTTTGCTTTTCAGGGCATTCCTGACGGGGTTGTAACTGTAGAAACCTTGCCCGATTCCCCTGCCATGCAAGGCGGGATAATGCCGGGTGATAAGATTTTGGCGATAAATGGTGAGCATATTGAGAACCAGGATGAACTGATTGGGCTGATTAGCGCCCGACCCAACCAGAATATCGAAATTACGGTACTGAGAAACAATGTGGAACAGCGATTGAATATCCGTACGACTGCTGATGAAAACGGCGCCGGCAAGATTGGGTTCATTGTGGGACCGGGGACACGTAAGCTTGGCCTAATCCAGTCGATTGGCCAGGGATTGGCGTGGACTGGCCGTGTTACCTTTATGATCCTTGATTTTGTTTCTAAAATGATTTTTGGTCAGGCCCCTGCCGATTTTGGGGGACCGGTTAGGGTTGTCTCTGAAATAGGCAAGGCCGCCGAGGTTGGGTTCTTTTTCCTGCTGCAGCTGGCGGCTTTTCTAAGTATCAACCTGGGCCTTTTTAACCTGTTTCCCATCCCGGCCCTTGACGGCAGCCGGATCCTGTTTTTGTTCTGGGAAAAACTAAGAGGGCGGCCGGTCGACCCGGTGAAAGAAAATTTTATTCACCTGGTCGGATTTGGCCTGTTGCTCTTGTTGATGGTGGTAATCACCTATAATGATATCCTTAGTATTTTTGTGGTTAATAACGTTCCAGGGCAAAATTAGCTCGTCACGGACGAACATGCTCATACAAATCGTATCACATCCAGATTATAAAGGCAAACGTGATGTTGTTTTAGGATGGGTAAGGTGGGTAAGCGATGAACAGAAGAAAAAGCCGGCCGCTTATGGTTGGCGGAGTAATGGTAGGCGGTGGCGCTCCGGTGTCCGTTCAGTCCATGACCAATACCGACACCAGGGATGCCGCCGCCACCATCGCCCAAATTAACAGGCTCGCCCTGGAGGGCTGCGAAATCATTCGCGTGGCGGTTCCCGACCACTGGGCGGCAGCTGCTCTACCCTTAATTATCCGCGGCATTGACATCCCTCTTATAGCCGACATCCATTTTGACTACCGGCTGGCTTTGATGGCTCTTGAAGCCGGAGCGCAGGGCTTAAGGATTAACCCGGGCAACATCGGGGGCCGGTCCAAAGTCGCAGAAGTCGCGGCAGCCGCGAGGGAGCGGGGAGTCCCGATCAGGATTGGAGTTAATGCAGGCTCTTTGGAAAAAAGTCTGTTAACCAAATATGGCGGAGTCACACCTGCCGCCATGGTTGAAAGCGCCATGGGGCACATACATATCCTGGAGGAATTGAACTATACGGATATCAAGGTATCCTTAAAGGCCTCCAGCGTCCCGCTGATGGTTGAAGCCTACCGCAGCCTGGCCGGGAAAGTCGACTACCCTTTTCATATCGGGGTGACTGAGGCGGGTACGCTGGCCACCGGGACTGTTAAATCAGCGGTAGGAATTGGCATCCTATTAAGCGAAGGAATTGGTGACACCGTAAGGGTCTCGCTTACCGGACACCCGCTGCATGAAGTCAGAGTGGCCTATGATATTCTGAATGCCCTGGGGCTGCGCCGCCGGGGTGTGGATTTGATCTCTTGTCCCACCTGCGGGCGCACCCAGGTTGACCTTATTAAACTGGCAGAGGAAACTGAAGCAAGGCTCAAAGTACTGGACAAGCCCATCAGGGTTGCCGTTATGGGCTGTGTGGTCAACGGTCCCGGGGAAGCAAGAGAAGCAGATGTGGGTATAGCCTGCGGCAAAGGGGAAGGGCTCATCTTTAAAAAAGGCGTGGTTGTCAGGAAGGTCCCGGAAGAGAAGCTGCTGGAAGAACTCATGAAAGAAATCGAAACCATCTGATATATAAAATTCATAGGTCATTGTTAACTGGTTCTCGAAAAGCACCTGGGGTAGTGGACTTGGGGTTATCCTCCGCTCGCTTTGCAATTCTACATTTGTGAAACAAGAGCATTATGCCGACCGCATCTACAGACAGCCATCCGTTAGCTACGCGCTATTTAAGCTTTTCTGCATGCAACGCACGCGCTAAGGAACGCACCCAGGTGCTCCGCTCGCTCCGGATAACCCCAAGCCCGCAAGTCAAGCCTTTTCGAGCAATATTCTTGAGACAGGTGGGGCAAATGACATGAAATATGTCCACCATTGTAGAAAATAATGGTGGTTCATTCGCACATCACCACAGAGGAATGCACTATTCTGAAATATATTATTTAGAGATATCATGTCATTATTTAATAATTATTTTACATATATCGGGAGGTTTTTATCATGCGAGCTACAGAGTTATATGCGCCTACTTTACGGGAAGTCCCGGCCGAAGCCGAGGTGGTAAGCCACCAGCTCCTCCTGCGAGCAGGTTATATCAGGCGGACGGCAACGGGTGTATACACCTACCTGCCGCTGGGTATGCGCGTCCTTAAAAAAATCGAACAAATTGTTCGGGAAGAGATGGACCGCCAGGGTGGTCAGGAGATTATGATGCCCATAATCCAGCCTGCCGAACTTTGGCAGGAATCCGGCCGGTGGGACGTCTATGGCCCTGAGCTTTTCCGGCTTAAGGACAGGCATGAACGCGATTTTGCCCTTGGGCCAACGCATGAAGAAATCATTACCGCGCTGGTGCGTGGGGAAGTGAATTCATACAAGCAGATGCCGATCTTGTTATACCAGATTCAAAATAAGTACCGTGATGAACGGCGACCACGCTTTGGCCTGCTGCGAGGCCGGGAGTTTATCATGAAAGATCTTTATTCCTTCGACCGGGACGCGGACGGACTGGAGGTCAGCTACAGAAAAATGCACGTGGCGTATACCCGTGTTTTTGAACGCTGCGGTTTACGTTTCAGGCCGGTGGAGGCAGACTCGGGGGCTATTGGAGGCAGTGCTACCCATGAGTTTATGGTCCTGGCCGATTCAGGAGAAGCAATTATACTTTACTGTGAAAATCCAGTCTGCGGTTACGCCGCCAACAATGAAAAGGCTTCCGTGCCGGTTGGTGAGATAACACCTGAAGAGACACTCTACCCGCTAAACAGGGCTGAAACTCCCGGCTGCCGTACCGTCGAAGAAGTTGCACAGTTTTTACGTATTTCTCCTCAACAAATTATCAAGACGATTCTTTACGAGACTGAAAGAGAAGTGGCGGCCGCGCTTGTGCGGGGTGACCGCGAAATCAATGAAATAAAACTTTCGAATGCTCTGGGCTGCCTGCGGTTGGAACTGGCGGGACCAAAAACTGTCCAGCAGGTGACCGGCGCGGCGGTAGGCTTTGCCGGTCCGGTGGGGTTGAAGGGCTGTACCATTGTGGCCGACCCCGAGGTGATGGCTATGGTCAACGCTGTAACAGGTAGCAATACAAATGACATACACTGCCTTAACGTTAATCCAGGACGCGATTTTGAAGTTCATATGATAAAAGATATCCGTATGGTCCAGGCCGGTGAGCCATGTCCCCATTGCGGTTCTAAACTGCTGGAAGCAAAGGGCATTGAAGTAGGGCAGATTTTCAAGCTGGGCGACAAGTACAGCAAGGTTTTAGGCGCAACCTACCTGGATGAAGGCGGCAAGAGCCTGCCGATTATCATGGGATGCTACGGGATAGGAGTTTCCCGTACCATGGCCGCGGCAATTGAACAGAACCACGATCAGAACGGCATTATTTGGCCGGTAGCCATCGCTCCTTTCCAGGTGGTCGTCATTCCTGTCAGCGCCAAGGACGAAACCCAGGTCGCGTTAGCCGAGGAACTGTATCACCGGTTATTAGAAGCCGGTGTTGAAACTGTAATAGATGACCGGCCCGAGCGTGCGGGTGTCAAGTTCAAGGACGCGGACCTGATTGGTTACCCGTTGCGCATAACCATAGGGGCCAAAGCTGTTTCTGAAAACCGTGTTGAAATACGGCCACGCAAAACGGGCGAGGTCACCCTGACGGCAACCCGGGACCTGGAAAAAACCGTACTGGAAATGCTCGCAGAACTATAATATAGTATAAAGATTCTTTGAAAATGGGTGGGCACAATCGGCAAGCTCAGGAAAGTACTTATTTTATCGGTATCGGTTGGCGCCGGTCACATGCGAACAGCCGAGGCCATTAAAAAAGCATGCGGCTCTCTTGCTCCGGAAGCTGAAGTTGTTATTTTGGATACCTTCCGCTATGCCAATCCCTTGCTCGAAAAGGTTGTCCTCGGCACTTATATGGAAATGCTTAAGATGACACCCGTATTATATGGTTATCTCTACCGCCGGTCGGAGTGGGGACAGCCTTTATCAGGCCGTGGGAAAGAGGAATTCAACAGGATCTTAAGCCTCCTGAGCGCGCCCAGGCTGATGGCATATATCAGGGATTTCGAACCGCAAATTATTGTTTGCACCCATCCTTTTCCACTTGGTATTATCTCGTATATGAAGAAAAGGGGAAAGTTCAACGGGCTGGCGGTTGCCACTATTACCGATTTTACCATTCACTCATTCTGGATTTTTCCGCATGTTGATACCTATATCGTAGGTTCAGAAGCTCTAATACCCCAGTGCGAGCAGTACGGCATAGAAAAAAAACGGATTAGGGCCACGGGCATACCAATTGACCCTGCCTTCAGCAAGCCTTACGATAAATATCGCTTGAGATTAGAACTCAATCTTGACCCCGACCTTACAACCATCCTGCTTGTGGGTGGCGGTTTGGGCATGGGACCACTCTTGTCTGCCGTAAAATCACTCGGCAGCGGCAATAACCGGCTTCAGCTGATCGTGGTCAGCGGCGCCAACAAGGTCCTTTATGAACGTTTAGCAAGAACTATCCCCAGTTTGCCGTGTGCTATTCGCCTTTACGGCTTTGTAGATAATATTCACCAATTGATGGCCGCATCGGATTTAATGGTCGGAAAGGCAGGCGGCTTAACATGCGCTGAAGCCCTGTCGCTGGGATTGCCAATGTTCATTGTTGATCCCCTGCCGGGACAAGAGGAAAGGAATACCGAATTTATTTGTTCAATGCAGGCAGGCGTTAAGGTTGAAGAAAAAGACCTGGCTGCAGTCATTACCAACTATTTGCACAAACAAAGCGATATCGCCAGTATGGCCAGCGCGGCTCTTGGCTTGGGGAAACCCGGAGCAGCCTACGACGTGGTTGATTATATGTCGCATGTAGTTCGTGATCTAAAAGTTCTTTAGCTTTTTAAAATTTGTAGTCAAGTTGTTTGGAGAAAGTTATTTTCCGCAGCTCTTTCCTTCCTTGTTGGCAGTTATGTCTATCATGCTCTTGTCAACAATTGTCTTTTGTGTTATAATAACTCTGGTTTGGGGCAAGGGGAGATTTGTGATTTTTCAAGGAGTGGGTAATACCCACTCTTTCGTCTTACATGGATATTGAATATAAGTTTAAATAAGTAACCAGAATTGCTTGCAGTAAATATAACAGGAGGGCTCCTTTTGGCTAAACAGAAAACAGCAGCGACAGTCGCGGCATTGATCCAGCCGGTATTTGAGGATGTTGAGTTGGAACTGGTAGATGTGACCTTTACAAAAGAAGGCAACGGCTGGTACCTGCGTATTTTTATAGATAAACCCGGCGGAGTAGATATCGAGGACTGCCAGAACGTCTCCAGAGAAATAGAACTAATACTGGACGAAACGGATCCGATACCCCAGTCCTATATACTGGAAGTATCCTCGCCGGGGATCGAAAGGCCTTTAAAAAAGCCTGCTGACTACGACCGTTTCAGTGGTAGTCTGGCTAATATCACTACATATGCGCCGCTTGAAGGCAAAAAGAATTTTCGTGGACGCCTTATAGGTCTTCGCGGCAGTGACGTGGTGCTGGCTGTTAACGGTTCGGAAATAATAATTCCGTTCGAACAGGTTGCAGGAGCGCACCTTGAAGTGGAATTTTAAACAGTTCAGGGAGGAAGAATTATGAACACCGAATTTTTAGAAGCCCTTAAAGAACTTGAGAAAGAAAAGGGCATTTCGGTTGATATTTTGCTGGAGGCCATTGAGGCAGCGTTGCTTTCAGCTTACAAGCGTAATTTTGGTTCCCTGCAAAATGCCCGTGTGCACATTGACCGCGAAACAGGCGACTTTAAAGTGTATACCCAACGTATGGTCACCGAGCACGTTGAAGACCCGCGGCAGGAAATAACGCTCGAAGAGGCTCAACAAATAAACCCCAATTACGACCAGGGAGATATTGTTGAAACAGAGGTTACCCCCAGAAACTTCGGACGGATTGCCGCCCAAACAGCCAAACAAGTGGTTGTACAGAGAATCCGGGAAGCCGAACGCAATATTATCTTCGAAGAATTTGCCAACCGCGAGGGTGACATTGTAACAGGGATCGTCCAAAGGATGGAACAAAAGAATGTATTTATCGAACTGGGGAAAACCGAGGCAATCCTGGCGCCTTCAGAACAGATGCCTGGAGAGGAGTATCGGCATGGGGAAAGGCTGAAGACCTATATTATTGAAGTCAGAAAGACCACCAAGGGTCCCCAAATTCTTGTTTCCCGGACTCACCCCGGTCTTTTAAAAAGGCTTTTTGAACTGGAGGTTCCTGAACTGCATGAGGGTGTCGTGGAACTTAAAGGCATCGCCCGTGAAGCAGGCGCCCGTTCAAAAATAGCGGTTTACTCCAAAGATGAAAATATCGATCCGGTTGGTTCCTGCGTCGGACCAAAAGGAATGAGGGTCCAAAACATTGTCAACGAACTTAACGGAGAAAAAATTGATATCATCAAATGGAATCCCGACCCGTCCAAATTTGTAGCGAGTTCACTAAGCCCGGCCAAGGTTGTTGCTGTAGAGATATGGGAGGAAGAGAAAATTGCGAGAGTGATTGTGCCCGACTACCAGCTTTCCCTGGCCATTGGTAAAGAGGGACAAAACGCACGTCTGGCAGCTAAGCTTACCGGTTGGAAAATAGATATCAAGAGTGAGACGCAGATGCGGGAAATTTACCCTGATGAATATGGAGAACTGTTTGAAGAGGAAGATGAATAGGGGGTTGGCCAGGTGCCCAGGGTGAAAAAGATTCCCCAGCGCATGTGTGTCGGGTGCCATGAGATGAGGGCCAAAAAAGAACTAATCCGTGTAGTGCGGACGCCCGACGATAAAATTGAGATCGACCCGACCGGAAAACTTTCCGGCCGCGGCGCCTATATCTGCCCGCAAATTGAATGTCTGCAAAAAGCTATCAAGGGTAAACGTCTGGATAAAGCCCTGCAGCGCACAATAACACAGGATATTTTGGAAGTACTGAAGCAGGGGTTGGTAAAATAATGACGGTAGAAAGGTTAATCAGTTTGGGGCAGCGGGCTGGAAAACTTGCTTCGGGAGCTTTTGCGGTAAAAAGCAATCTTAACAGAGGAAAGGCAAGGCTGTTATTGATAGCGAATGATACGGCGACACAGTCGTTTCAAGAGTTGAGCGGGTTGGCGGCTGCAAGAGGTGTTCCTGTACTATATTATGGCTCGAAGGATGATCTTGGCAGACTAATCGGTAAGTCGCCGCGTACAGCGCTGGCTATTACAGATGAGCATATGGCCAAAGGGATTCTTGAAGCTTTCGAAAGGGGAGAGGCCAACCGAACAGAGCAAAAAACCTGGAGGTGATTATATGGTAAAAAAACGCGTACACGAACTTGCCAAGGAACTTAACATAGAAAGTAAAGAGATTATTAAGAAACTTAGCCAAATGGGTATTGAAGTCAAGTCCCATATGAGTACCATTGAGGACAAGGATGTTGGTGAAATCCTGCGACAATACCGCAAGGCTGGCCAGGCCGATGAAAAGAAGGTTTCCGAAAGGACTTCAAAAGTCTCTGAAACCAGAGGCGCGCCAAACGCGGCAGCGCCAACCGCCAGGGAATCCAAGGGTGATCTCAGAAGAGATAAAGAAAAGAATGCTTTGGATGCTAAAAAAACCGATAAGAACCGGGGTACACAGTCCGGCTCCAGACACAGGACTGATTATAATAGAGGACCCGGGCTGGTAGACCGCGTCCCTTCACGCCCACCGGACCGGCGCTTTCAGGAAAAACCGCCTGAAAAACAAGCACGACCCTGGGGGGCCCCTAAAGTTGAGCAGCAGACTAAACCTAAAATGGTTGAAAGCCCGCCGGAGCGCCCGAAATTTGATAAACCTCAACAGGATCGCCCCTTGCAGGAAAAAAGGCAGTTAGAGCGGCCACTTGCGGAACAACCGGCCATGCCCAAACCAACGCAGGGACGTACCGGCCAAACCAGGCCGCAAGGTGAACATGCTAGACCGGATCGTCCTTTCCATGAAAGAGGCCAGGGACAGACCAAGCCTCAACCCCAAGGAAGAACACCGGGCACGGCGCCACAACAGGGGCCAACTCCGCGCTACCCGCGGCAGGGAGGTCCAGGTAGACCCCAGGATCAGAGATCGGCCGGAGGATTCAGACCGGGAGGTGGTCCGGCAGTAACCGGTGCGAGAGTTGGCGAACGTGGAGCAGCCCCGATGGGGCCATCTGATAGAAGGGTGTTTGATCGCGGGCCAGGTACAGCTGCGAAACCAAGGACGGACCAGCAGGCAATCAGGCCGATGGCTAGACCGGACGATAAAGGCAGGCCGGCCTTGCTGCAAACAAAAACTCCCGATAAACAGAAGCCGGTATCCAAACCCGGCGCCCAGAAGACAGCAAAGGGCCGCTATGAAAAACGCAGCGCCATCGCGGAACATGCTGAAGGAAAACTACGTCACAGAACGGGCCCGCGTAAGAAAGGACCGGCCAAATCACACGAAATAAAGCCGCTTCAGCCGGTGGAGAAAAAGCCGGTTATACTTGGCGAATCTACCACGGTACAGGAACTGTCCTTGAAAATGCATAAAGGGCCGGCTGAATTGATTAAGAAGTTGCTCAGTATGGGTGTAATGGTTACCATTAACCAGGAAATCGACACCGATACTGCTTTGATTTTGGCTGAGGAATATGGTTATGAGGTAGAGATAAAACTACCGGTTGACCTTGAAGCGCAGCTGATGCAAGAACCTGAAGAAGACAGCGCTCTTCTACAGACCAGGCCTTGTGTGGTAACGGTGATGGGCCATGTGGACCATGGCAAAACCTCTTTACTGGACGCGATCCGGGAGACGAATGTGACCGCCACCGAGGCAGGTGGAATTACCCAGCACATCGGGGCTTACCAGGTAGAACACAATGGTAAAAAGATTACTTTTGTGGACACCCCGGGTCACGAAGCCTTTACCGCAATGCGCGCGCGGGGAGCGCAGGTCACCGACATTGCCATACTTGTTGTGGCAGCGGATGACGGCGTCATGCCGCAAACCATTGAGGCAATCAACCATTCTAAAGATGCCAAAGTCCCTATTATTGTTGCTATCAATAAAATTGACAAACCCGGCGCCAACCCTGATCGGGTCAAGCAGGAACTAACCGAGCACGGCCTGGTGGCAGAGGAATGGGGCGGGGATACCATCTGCGTCAATGTTTCGGCAATTAAAAGGGAAGGCTTAACAGATCTTCTCGAAATGATCCTGCTGGTGGCTGAAGTCAGCGAACTCAAGGCCAACCAGAACCGACCTGCCAGAGGTACGGTTATTGAGGCGGAACTGGACAAGGCGCGCGGACCAGTTGCCAACGTACTGGTCCAAAACGGTTCCTTGAACATTGGTGATACGATTATTGCCGGAGCTGCTTTGGGCCGGGTCCGGGCGATGATGGACGATAAAGGCCGCCGCATTAAAAAAGCCGGGCCGTCTACTCCGGTAGAAGTCATTGGCTTTTCAGATGTTCCGCTGGCAGGAGACATATTCATGGCGGTTGAGGATGAAAAGCTGGCCAGGACTATTGTCGCTCGCAGGCAAACTAAGAAGCGGGAGGAAGAACTCAAAACAACCACCCGTGTATCTCTGGAAGACCTGTTCAAGCATATCCAGGAAGGACAGATCAAAGAACTGGGGATTATTGTCAAAGCCGATGTGCAGGGATCGGTTGAGGCGCTGCGCCAGGCCTTGGAACGCCTCAACACCGGAGAGGTAAAGGTAAATATCATTCATGGCGGCGTGGGAGCTATTAGTGAGACTGACATCATGTTTGCCTCAGCCTCTAATGCCATCATAATAGGTTTTAACGTCCGTCCCGATGTCAACGCCAGAAAGGCTGCCGAAAGCGAAAAGGTAGATGTGCGTCTCTACCGGGTTATTTATGACGCTATTGAAGACGTAAAGGCGGCAATGAGCGGATTGCTTGATCCGGAATACAAGGAGGTAATGCTTGGAAGGGCCGAGATACGCAAGATTTTCAGGGCCTCCAAAATAGGTACTATTGCCGGGTGCTATGTCCTTGAAGGCAAACTTGAAAGAGACGCCGGGGTAAGGGTAGTTCGTGACGGGATCGTAGTGCATGAAGGAAAGCTTGATTCTCTGAAACGTTTTAAGGACGACGTTAAGGAAGTCGTCCAGGGCTATGAGTGTGGCCTGGCTTTGGAGAAATTCAATGAAATTAAAGAAGGGGACATTATCGAGGCATTTTCCATTGAAGCAATTAAGCGTGAGCTTTCCTAGCCCATGCTGGAAATTGGAAAGAAATAATGCTTTTTTAAATTAGTCTTGGGGAAATATATATTTAGCAACGGGATTTCTTGAGGTTCATATATTCCACTTCCGCATCAAACTGAAGGTGGTGTTTGCGGTTATGTCCTTTCGTCCTGAGCGGTTGGCAGAGGCTATAAAAAAAGAAGTATCTGAACTGTTAACAGAAGAGTTAAAAGATCCAAGGATTGGCTTTGTTTCCATCACCTCAGTCGAAGTATCCAAAGACCTTCGTTATGCAAATATTTACATCAGTGTTTTTGGCGAGACGGCTAAGCGGAAAGCTTCTCTTGAAGCGCTTCAAAAAGCCCATGGTTTTATACGGGGGGAATTGGCTAAAAGAATCCGCCTGCGCTATATGCCGGAGATTACCTTTAAACTTGATGAATCTATAGAGAGAGGCTCAAGGCTGATAGCGCTGATGAATGAAGTCAAGGACAAGGACGCTGGGCAATATGACTAATCTGTACGATATAGCTGCTGCCATTAGGCGTTCCGAGAGTATATTGATTTGCGGCCATATTATGCCGGATGGGGACTGCCTGGGTTCAGTTTTAGCGCTCGGCTTGAGCCTGGAGGCTATGAGCAAGAAAGTGGTCATGGCCGGACCAGACCCCATCCCGGCTATATATGAATTTTTGCCAGGTGTTGAACGTTTTAAGACAGGCGCGCCGCCGGATGGCGTTTATGATACATTCATCATTCTGGACTGCTCGGTACCCGAGCGGCTTGGCAGGGACTACCAGGATCTTTTAACAAGCAAAAAGGTCATTATTAATATTGACCACCATGCCGGTCCTGGTATCTTGGGGACGTATTGCTACATTGACACGGCGGCTGCAGCCGTCGGGGAAATAATTTTTGACCTGCTAAAGCTTATGCAGGTAAGTATTCCTGTTGAAACAGCCATAAACCTTTATACTGCAATTGTAACGGATACAGGTTCCTTTCAATACGATAACGTTACTCCCGGTACCCACCGCCGCATAGCGGAACTGCTCGAATTCGGTGCTCCAGGAGCCCAAATTAATATACTATTACATGAAGAAAAGCCAAAGGCTGCCTTGGTTTTATTGAGGGAAGCATTACATACACTGACAATGTCCCCCTGCGGAAAAGTATGCTGGATGACGGTTACATTGGAAATGCTAAAAAATACCGGCGCCCTGGATGAACATACGGAAGGACTGGTTAACTACTGCAGGTCGATCAGAGGGGTTGAGGTTGGACTTCTTTTCCGAGAAATTTTGGAGGGTACGTATAAAGTTAGCTTGCGCTCCAAAAATATTGTGGATGTAAACATGCTGGCTGTTCAATTCGGAGGTGGCGGTCACGCAAAAGCGGCCGGATGTATTTTACAGGGCGCCCTTAGGGAGGTTCAGGATAAGGTAACGAGGGAAGCTGTATTAGCAACCGGGGGAACAGCCTAATGAACGGTATTATAAACTTTCTCAAACCACCTGGCATGACTTCCCACGATGTGATTAATTTTGTTCGACGTACAACTGGTCTAAAAAAAGTGGGGCATACTGGAACGCTGGACCCTGGCGCGGCTGGAGTCCTGGTTGTTTGTCTGGGGCAGGCCACCCGTCTGTCACAGTTTCTGGTAGATGATACGAAGGAATACCGTGCTGAAATAACCTTTGGGCTGGCTACGTCAACCGGCGATTCTTTTGGCCTGGTCACCGCGCAAGGCAACGCGGCAGGACTTACCGAGAAGACCGTCCGCGACTCTTTAACTGCCTTTACCGGAGAGATCAGCCAGGTTCCGCCAATGACTTCCGCCATTAAACAGCAGGGAAAAAAGCTTTACCAATTAGCCAGGGACGGAATTGTGGTAGACCGCCCGGCACGCAAGGTTACTATCTATTCACTGAAGTATATATGGGGAACCGGGTGGGGCAGCACGCGCCCAAGAGCTTTGCTGCACCTGCGCTGCTCAAAGGGGACCTATGTCCGGACTTTATGTGAGGACCTGGGCAGCTACTTGGGTTGTGGAGCTCACATGTCATTTCTGGTGCGTACCAGGGCCGGAATTTTTAACATATCCGATTCAGCGACACTGGAAGAAATTAAGGCTGCGGCAATTGATTGCAAACTTATGGACAAAGTCATACCTATGGAAAAGGCGCTTTTTGGCTTACCCGTAGTAACAGTAAAAAACGGCGCCGCTACTGCGGTCGCATCAGGTTCAAAGTTATATCAGCCGGGAGTTTACCAAATGCCGGAAAATTTGTCTGAAGGGGATTTGGTACAGCTGGTAGGACCGGAGGGACTTTTGGCGGTGGCTGAAACCATCTTGGACCCTGAATATCAGGACAGACTGGTTTTTAAACCAGTCTGCGTCTTGCAAGCCCAAGCAGGGGGGAATTAAATTGCAACTATATCATCACTGGCATGGAATTAAGGAAAAGCATAACAAAATCGTAGTCGGCCTGGGTAACTTTGACGGTTTACATATTGGCCACCAGAAATTGATTGCCGATCTGGTGGCTTTGGCCAGGAAGGTTGGAGGAACACCTGCCGTATTCACTTTTCATCCTCATCCTCTGGCCATACTAAAGCCTGAAAAAAGTCCACTCCTCCTGATATCCCAGAAAGCCAAGCAAAATTTCTTTGCCAAACTTGGAGTCGAAGTACTTCTTCAGATACCTTTTGATCGGGATTTTGCAAGTATGTCGCCGGAAGACTTTGTGAAAAATGTCCTTCATGAAGAAATGGGCGCCTGTGGCGTTGTAATCGGATATAATTACACCTTTGGCCGTTACGGTCGAGGAACGCCTGCATTACTGGAAGAATTGTCGGCTGTCTACGGGTTTGAGCTCAGAGTGATACCTCCCATTGCGATTGAAGGGCAACCTGTCAGCAGCACCCTGATCAGAGGTCTGCTGGTCAGAGGTGAAGTGACCGAAGCTGCAAAATACCTGGGATACTATCCTTTTGTAGAAGGAGAAGTGGTAACCGGTGAGCAGCGTGGCCGGAACATCCTTGGCTTTCCTACGGCAAACCTGAATATAGACCAGACCTTGTTGGTTCCAGCAAATGGTGTCTATTTAACAAAGGTACATATTGACGGAGAATCTTATTTCGGAGTTGCAAATATTGGTGTTAAACCTACTTTTAATACTAATAACAGGAATATCGAGGTACACTTACTGGATTTTTATAAAGATCTTTATGGCATTCACATAAAAGTAAGTTTTACCAGGAGATTAAGAAAAGAAAAAAAATTTGCAACACCCTCAGAACTGGTAAAACAAATTGAAATAGACATATTAGAAGCCAGAGCGGAAAGCTTGAAAATCAGAGAATAAAAGGTGTGTGGTCTAAATATAATTTTGAGAGGGCGGCGTTTACATGCACACCAGATTGTGCTACAATTAACGCGTTAAACGTCCCGGATCATAACAAAAGGAGACGTTAACCGTGGGGATTCCTAAGTTCGACCCTCCAGAAGAAGAAATAAAAAAATTGCTCAGTCATATCGCCATGATTTGTTTGAGCGAAGAGTTTCAATCTCTCAAACTGGAATTGGAAACTATCTACAACCAGTCGAATGTAGAGAATGTTCGGTTAACGGCTTTTCAGGATGCTCTTTATTCCTTCCTGGCCCAGGAAGAAGATGAACAGTCTTATCAGTCTCATGTCTATTGATCCAGATGAAGGTAATCATTACCGAACACGCGCGGAAGCGATTAAGAGACATCAGACAGGACAAGATTACGGTTGCCGATATCGTGAACGCGGCCGGTGGATTACCTGGACGCATACCGACAGCCACCCGCTTTCGGGGTTTCTTTGCCAAGTCGGGCCGTGTTTTCGATATAGTTGCCAAGGACATTCCGGGAGGACGACTTGTAATAACAATTATTGGGAAATAAAACCCATTAAAATTGAACTGTTGGCTAGGGAACTCGTTCTCCGGCGGTTAACTTGGCCAACAGCGATTGAAGAGAAAAAGGAGGTGAACGGCATGGCCTTGACTAGCGACCATAAGCAAAGTGTGATCACAAAATACAAGTTACACGAGAATGATACAGGTTCCCCAGAGGTGCAGGTGGCGGTTTTGACTGAGAAGATCAACGTCCTTACAGAACACCTTAAAATCCACAAGGGCGACCACCACTCCAGGCGGGGACTATTGAAAATGGTTGGTCAAAGAAGGGCTCTGCTCAATTATTTGAAAGACCGTCACTTTGACCGGTATCGTTCATTAATTGAGAAGCTCGGTTTAAGGAAATAGATGTTGTTAAGGAAGCGGGTTCACCCGCTTCTTCTGATTTCAGGACCAGGTGTTATTTTTATCCTAAGAGAAGGAAATAATATTAAAAATGTCGAATAGCATTATTTTGTAAATATTTTCTTATTGCACAGGAGGTATATCCCATTAATGTCAGATTACCCGGTTTTAACAATGGAATTAAACATAGGTGGACGACCTATGACCCTGGAGACAGGAAAGCTGGCGAAGCAAGCAGGCGGGGCTGTTTTTGTCCGGTATGGTGAAACTGCCGTCCTTGTTACAGCGACGATGGCGCGTAATATCAGGACCGGTATAGACTTTTTCCCCTTGACGGTCGACTATGAGGAAAGATTTTACGCTGTAGGCAAAATCCCCGGAGGCTTTATTAAGAGGGAAGCCCGCCCCAGCGAGAAGGCCATACTTTCAGGCAGGTTGATTGACAGGCCGATTCGGCCGCTTTTCCCAAAACAACTCAGAAACGAGGTGCAGGTGATTGCCACGGTCATGTCGGTCGATCAGGACCACGCTCCGGAGATAGCAGCCATGATCGGCGCTTCAGCGGCCCTGCATATTTCTGAAATACCCTTGAAATACCCAATCGGTGGTGTTATTGTCGGCCGGGTCAACGGGGAGCTGGTAATTAATCCTGTCCTTGCGCAAGCCGAGCAGAGCGACCTGCACCTCGTCGTAGCGGGAACAAAAGACGCGGTCATGATGGTGGAAGCCGGAGCTAAAGAAATACCCGAAAAGATTATGCTCGATGCTATCGCTTACGGCCATAGCGCTGTCAGGGATATCGTTGATTTTATTGAAAGTTACCGCGAGGCAGCATTAGCAAAAGGACTGGCCAAAGCAAAAATATTACCGGAAATCACCGAGCCGGCGCCAGAATTGGTGGATATTGTTACCCGGTCGGCCACTCCCAAAATTGAGGGAGCGCTCATTCGCTGCAGCAGCGAAAAACTCTCCAAGCTTACCAGGGATAATTTCCTGGACGAAATTAAAGCTGAATTGGTGGAGCAGTTTCTGGAACAATTTCCGGAGCAGGAAAACGATATAAAAGAATTGCTGGAATCAATAGAAAAACAATTGGTGCGCAGGATGATCGTAACCAAGGGAATAAGGATCGACGGGCGGGCCCTCAACGAGGTACGGCCCATAACGGTTGAGGTAGGCATACTTCCGCGGGCGCATGGATCAGGCCTTTTTACGAGGGGACAAACCCAGATCCTTTCATCGGCGACCCTGGGGACAATATCGGAGGAACAGATCCTTGACGGCCTGGGTGTTGAAGAGTCAAAAAGGTTTATCCACCACTACAACTTCCCACCTTTTAGCGTAGGTGAAACCAGGCCGATGCGGTCACCGGGACGCCGGGAGATAGGACACGGGGCTTTGGCGGAACGGGCGTTGTCGGCAGTGATCCCTGATGAGGGCGCTTTCCCCTATACGATCAGGCTTGTTTCTGAAGCGCTTGAATCAAATGGCTCAACTTCCATGGGGAGTGTGTGCGGCAGCTGTCTGGCCCTGATGGACGCCGGTGTTCCGATTAGCGCCCCGGTTTCAGGTGTCGCCATGGGTTTAATTAAGGAAGACGACCAGCTTACAGTTCTGACTGATATTCAGGGCTTTGAAGATCACCTGGGTGATATGGATTTTAAAGTAGCCGGAACAGTAAAAGGAATTACCGCGCTGCAGATGGATATTAAAATTGCCGGGATTAGCCAGGAGGTATTTGAACAAGCGCTGGCCCAGGCTCATGAGGGCCGCATGCATATATTGCAGAAAATGCTAGATGTACTCCCCGCCTCCAGACCTGAGTTGTCTCCCCACGCTCCACGGATTATCCACACTACTATTGACCCGGAAAAAATAAGGGATGTGATTGGTCCAGGCGGTAAGATAATCAAGAAGATCATCGAGGAAACCGGAGCTGATATAGATATAGAGGATGACGGCAGAGTATTTATTGCCGCTGTGGATCAGGAAAAAGGCAAGAGGGCGCTGGAGATTATTGAAAGCCTGACCAAGGAAGTGCAGGCCGGGGAAATATACAACGGCAGGGTAGTCAAAATAATGGACTTCGGCTGCTTTGTAGAAGTCATACCCGGTGTATTGGGACTGACCGGCAAAGAAGGCCTCGTTCATATTTCTCAACTTGCTCACCATAGGGTTAACAAAGTGGAGGACGTTGTTAAAGAAGGGGATATGATCCTGGTCAAGGTTATCGGCTACGACAACCAGGGCCGCCTGAAGCTCTCCAAAAAAGATGCCATGCCGGCGCCCGAGGGGGGCGAGGAGAAAAACGACCGGCAGAACCGGTCGTCCAGACGCAGAGAATAACATCCCAATGCCGTCTCAAAAACCCTTATGATATTAGAAAACCTCACTTAAGAGGTTTTTTCATTTTTGAAAAATAATCTTACCTGTTTCAGCATAGGTTTTTTCAAGAATGGAATGGGGGTTTGAAAAAATTGAGGTTATTAATACTGTCTTCCGGTAGCAAAAAGACAAGGTCGAGCTTTTTTGCTCTGCTGGTCCTCATAGGTATGGCAGGGTATTTAATCAGTCCCTGGAAACAACCGGCCACCACAACCGGAGCGCCGGTTTACCAGGGCAGCGGCAAAGAAAAAAATGTCGCCCTGACCTTTAATGTAGTTTGGGGGGAGGAATATGTTCCCCAGATCCTTGAGGCGCTAAAGAAAAATGATGTGCCGGCTACTTTTTTTATCGGTGGACAATGGGCGGAAGATTTTCCCGCCTTAACCAGGCAAATTGCCCAGGACGGGCACGAAGTCGGCAACCACGGCTACTCACACCCGCATCCGGATGGAATTTCCCGCTCCGCGAACTTAGATGAAATTAAAAAAACTGAAACTGCGATCGATAATTCTTGCGGCATCAAGACTAAATTGTTCGCGCCGCCATATGGCGAGCGGGGTGATGCAGTATTAAAGGCAGCTGAAGATGCGGGATATCAAACTATACTTTGGAGTGTCGACACCATTGACTGGCAGCGACCTGAGCCCTCTGTAATTGTAAAACGGGTTGTTGAAAAAGCACACAACGGCGCCATCGTCCTGATGCATCCCACTGCCCCGACTGTCCATGCCCTTCCTGAAATAATCGGGGAACTAAAGAAAGAAGGGTACGAAATGGTCAAGGTTTCAATACTCCTTGAAGGCTTGAAGACAGAATGAAAGCGAATCGACCAACTTAAAACTAATAATCCGCCACAAAAATGGGAAACCTGATCGCGTGAAAAAGGTGGTCAAAAAATGCGCCTGAGAAACCGGGCATTTCCATTACTGTATCCGGTCTTAATTATAACCATAATTATTTCTTTTCCTTGCTGCCGGCCGGCCTACCCGTCTGAACCAGGCTGCTGTTCCATACCATCAATTACTGCTGACGCCGCTATCCTGATGGATGCCGGAACAGGCCAGATCCTCTTTGAGAAAAATGCCGGCCTAAAAAAACCCCCTGCCAGCACCACCAAGATTATGACAGCCCTGCTGGCTCTGGAGGGCGGGGATTTACAGGAAACTGTAACAGTAAGCCCCCATGCCGCCTCAGTAGGTGAAGCCAGCCTGGAGCTTACAGCCGGTGAAATGCTTACCCTGCAAGCCCTTTTATATGGCGCCCTGCTTGAGTCCGGCAATGACGCTTGTGTCGCCTTGGCCGAACACATTGGCGGCACAGAAGGAAATTTCGTGCTATTAATGAATCAAAAAGCAAAACTAATTGGAGCGGACTCTACCAGTTTCAAAAATACCAACGGCCTTCCAGCGGCAGATCATTACACCACGGCAAAAGATTTAGCAACGATCACACGCTATGCTTTTCACAATCAGGTTTTCAAACAAATTATCGGTACCCGCAATATAATAATTGAGAGCAGTATGGGTACTCGTCATTTAAGTAATACCAACCGCCTGCTGTGGAGTTACTATGGGGCAGACGGCGTTAAAACCGGCACCACAGTGGAGGCTGGTTGCTGCCTGGTAGCGTCGGCTGCCAGGGATGGAAGAAAATTAATCAGCGTGGTGCTTAACAGTGATGATCGCTGGACAGATTCCATAAAATTGCTTGATTACGGTTTCGAGCGGTTTGAAAACTTGCGGGTAATCGACCGGGGCGCTGTGGTTGGAAGCGCCATGGTCGAGGAGGGTATAACTGACGAGGTTATGGCAGTGGCCTCTGCCGAGCTTGACGTGGTCATTCCCAGAGACGAGGAAGTCGCTTTGGAAAAAGTGGTTTCAATTGAAAGGCAAATAACTGCTCCGCTAGTTAAGGGTCAGCCAATCGGCAGAATTACAGCCAAGATTAACGGGGAAGTCGTTGGAAGCGTTGAGCTGGTTTCCGACCGTGATGTCGACAGAATGCCGAATTACCGTTTGTTTTGGGTAAAGAGGAATTTTTTGCCGATATAAAAAGGAATTATAATAAATTTAACGAATAATTGTAGGATTGTACTTTAAGGAGGTTTCCACCATATGTTCCAGAAGGTAACATTAGATAACAACGTGCATATTCTAACCGAGGATATCCCCCACGTCCGGTCTGTAGCCGTGGGTTTCTTTGTAGATGTCGGCTCTCGCGACGAAGACAACGAAGTCAGCGGTGTTTCCCATTTTATCGAGCACCTTATGTTTAAAGGCACCAAACGGCGTACAGCCAAAGATATAGCCGAAACCCTGGATGCAGTTGGAGGCCAGTTAAATGCGTTCACGACTAAAGAATTCACCTGTTACTACGCGCGGGTTCTTGACGAATATTTTGACCTGGCTGTAGACCTTTTAAGCGATATGTTCTTTGACTCAAAATTTGAGCTCCAGGATATAGACAAGGAACGGAATGTTATCCTGGAGGAAATTAAAATGTACGAGGATGCTCCTGATGAACTTGTCCACGATATTTTTGCCGGTTCAATGTGGAAGAGCCATGCTCTGGGCCGGCCGATTATCGGAACAGCCGATGTAATAGCCGGCATATCCAGAGACAAGATTATGGATTACTACCATAAGTATTATAATCCTGCCAAACTTACCGTGGCAGTAGCAGGGAATATCGATCATGAGCGTGTTATCAACAAGCTCCGCCCAATCCTTGAGCCAAAACAAGGCAACCCCACCGTGAGGAGGATGATCACACCTGCCCCGCACCGCGAGGTAATATGCCGCAGCAAGGAAACTGAACAGGTCCACCTGTGCATCGGTACTCCGGGCTTGAAACTGAACGACGACAATATTTATGTCTTCCAGGTTACCAACACAATTTTGGGCGGCGGCTTAAGTTCAAGGCTCTTTCAGGAAATCAGGGAACAGCGGGGATTGGTGTACACGGTTTATTCCTACCATACCTCCTACCATGATGCCGGCTTGTTCTGCGTTTACGCCGGATTAAGTAAAGAAAACATTGATGAGGTCATGGAACTAACCTTAAAACAGGTTAGGGACATTCAAGTCAACGGAGTAAATCAACAGGAACTACAGAGAGCTAAAGACCAGCTAAAAGGGAACCTGCTGTTAAGCCTCGAAAACGTCAATACCAGAATGAGCCGTTTGGGTAAATCACAATTATATCTGGGCAAGGTTATTCCACCTGAAGAAATTGTGGCCCTGGTAAACAAGGTGACAGCCGATGAAATACAGGAGCTTTCCAGACAAATGTTGAAGCCTGAAAATTTCTCACTGGCTGCTATTGGGCCATGGGAAGATTGTGGCAACCTGAAAAAAATCCTCACCGGATTGTGGGTCTGATGACATGAAAATCCTCTCCAAAAAGAGGATTTTTTTACGAACAAACCTTTAATTCAAACTAGTCGGATGGGGGACAAGAGCAATGGAACTTATCGCAAATATTCAGGTTAAAAAGCTTTCGGAGAAAGTTGGCAGGGATATTCCTTTTCCCCGTTACGCCACTGACGGCGCCGCCGGTCTGGACCTGCCGGCCTGCCTGGACTCCCCGGTGGTTATAGAGCCCGGTTCCAGGGTAGTGATACCTACGGGACTGGCGATCCAGATACCTTCCAGGTATATTGTCGGACTGGTATTCCCCAGAAGCGGTCTTGCCGCCAGGCACGGCATCTCCCTTGCCAATGCTGTTGGTGTTATTGACAGCGACTATAAAGGTGAAATACTTATCGCACTGATTAACCAGGGAGACAAGGAATACTTAATCAACCCGGGTGAGAGGGTAGCGCAGATTGTTTTTATGCCCGTTTTCAAGGTAAAGCTTGAGGAAACTGATACTTTGGACGACACCGTCAGGGGAACCGGTGGCTTTGGTTCCACGGGCCAGCTTTAAATATCGGCTATTTTTTGGTATTTTAACTATTTTTATAACAACAGGTAACCTGTTGTTTTTTTATTCATATTTCCTGCCTGTCCCAAATAAGATAGCTATGGGGTGAGGCGAATGTTAAGCGGGATAATTCTCATTATCGTAATCTTATTTCTGGTGAGTATATCAGTCCGGGAGCGTATCCTGCTGTACAAGTACCGGGAAAAGGATTGGAGCTCTATTGGTGAAGCAAAGTCAAGTCCTCTATCACAAGCTCTGGCAAACCTGGTCGGGGTTGCCGGCGGCATTTATATTTCCCTGGTGGTTATAGCCACTTTTATGGAAGTTCAGCTGCCTGAGCGTATTTACCTGGGAGGGCTCAGCATGGAACCATTGGCTTTTGTGTCCATTCTAATGGCTGTCGCCCAACCATACATGCAAAGAATTATTAATGCTTGGAGAAGAATATAATTAAGATAATAAGGAGGACCTTCTAGTGCGGATGGGTGAACTTGCCGGTAAGGAAATTGTAAATTTATATAACGGGTCGCGTCTTGGCGTGGTGGGAGAATCCGACCTGATCCTGGACACAGAATCGGGGGAAATCCGTTCAATTATCCTGCCCAAGAAAAACAACCTAATTAATATCTGGATCGATAGACAGCACCTGGTTATACCCTGGGAGGCGATCAGAAAGGTTGGCGCGGAGGTTATTATTGTCGATTTGGATCAGACAAGTCCAAGTTACCAGCGATACAGCTCGAACTTTTAAAAGACTCTGGGGTAGGGGGCAGGGGGTTATCCTCCGCTCTCTGCGCAATTCTACATTTTCAATAAGGCAGCATCATGTCGTCCGCATATACAGACTGCCATGCGGCAGCTACGCGCTATTCAAGCTTTACTGCACGCCTGCACGCGCTAAGGAACGCATCCAGGTGCTCCATTCGCTCCGGATAACCCCATGCCCGCAAGTCGGGTCATTTTGAGAGTATGTATATTGGCTTAAACTCCATGCCGGACATGGAGTTTTTCATTATTAGCCTCTGGGGTAGTGGTCACGGGGTTTTCCTCCGCTCTTTCACAATTCTACTTTTTCAGTAAGATAACATTATTCCGACCGCATTTGCAGACTGCCATCCGGCAGCTACGCGCTATTTAAGCTTTTCTGCAAGCTACGCACGCGCTAAGGAACGCATCCAGGTGCTCCGTTCGCTCCGGATAACCCCATGCCCGCAAGTCGGGTCTTTTTTAAAGCATTTCTAATATGTATTAACCTTAACTCATGCAGGCCATGGGGTTTTTTGTGTTTGTTTACGGTCAAACTTAATTATTTTGATTGTTATTAATCCAGGCTGAAATGGCATAATAAACGTGTTGACAAAATAACCGGAGG
Source organism: Pelotomaculum sp. FP (assembly GCF_004369245.1). Taxonomy (NCBI): domain Bacteria; kingdom Bacillati; phylum Bacillota; class Clostridia; order Eubacteriales; family Desulfotomaculaceae; genus Pelotomaculum; species Pelotomaculum sp. FP. Next base: position 44,217 of record NZ_QFGB01000010.1, read on the forward strand.
CGTAACATGGCCCGTGAACAAAGGGTTGCGTTAATAAAAAAAATATCTGAGCTTAGAGGTTCTAAACTGCTTTGCTATATCACCGGCGACCGTGAGAACGTCAACACCAGGATTGCCCCGGATGTTACGCCGGTCTTCTACAGGCATCTGGAAATGTTTGGTGAATGCAAGCAAATTGACCTGTTTCTGTATACAAGGGGGGGGGACGTCCTGACGCCGTGGCGTCTGGCTCATCTGATTAGAGAATATACCAATCGTTTTGCTGTTCTGGTGCCATTTCGTTGCTACAGCGCCGGAACTCTCTTGTGTCTGGGAGCGGATGAAATAGTGATGGGTAAAATGAGTGAACTTGGGCCTATTGACCCCAGCGTTGTGAATGCTTTTAATCCACAGGATCCCAATAACCCTGCTGCTAAGATTCCTGTGAATATTGAAGATGTCTATTCGTACCTTGCCCTGGCAGGTGAAAAAGCCGGTGTATGCAGCACCGACCAGCAGGTTAAGGCTTTTACCCTGCTGGCAGAACGTATTCACCCGCTGGCTTTGGGAAATGTGCACCGAAATTATCTGTTGATCAGGTCACTGGCTAAAAAAATGCTTGCGTTGCACCAGTTGCCTCTGAAAGAAGGACGCATTGAACACATTGTGGACAATCTCACTGAAAAACTATATGCGCATAACCATATGATTTCCCGCCGGGAAGCTATGGACGAGATTAATCTGGCTGTATCAATACCGGACACAAGCTTTGAACCGTTGATGTGGTCATTATACCAGGACTACGCCGAAGAGTTGGCCTTGTCTGAGCCATTTAATCCGTCTGAAAAGCTGATAGGGGCCAAGACTGAATTTGAGGTGGTTAGCGGATACGTTGAATCGATGCAGGGCGCAGACGCTTTTGTTTTTTCGGGTGTGGTCGAAAAGCGTGATTTTCCCGAGGCCGGCCAGGTAAACGTAAGCATACTTAAACAGGGGTGGAAAACAATATCATAAGGGGGATGAATATGCATGGAAGAAAGCCGGACAGCCTTTGATAACAAGAAATTGCATTTTAATTATTATACAGATACCACAAAGTATTATCTTTTGACAGGCGGGTCAGGTTACCCGCTGGCTGATTTCGATTTTTCCAATATCCCTTCACTAAAGCAAACCAGCTTTGTAATACCTAAAAAATAGCGCATGATTGTCTAATTTCATAAAACACAACACCGTCCTGACTGTTTCTATACAGGGCTATTTTGTTTTCAAGTCCTGAATTAATATTGACATAAACAATTATATATAAGAAAATTAATTTTAAAAGTCAAAGGGGTTTCTTCTTTCGGGATTAGCTGCTTAAAGGAGGCATACTATGATTAAAGTTATCGTCACCGGGGCTTATGGAAAGATGGGCCGTGAGGTGGTGAAATCGGTCCTGCGAACCGAAGATATAGAACTTGTCGGAGCAGTCGACAGTGTTGGTGAGGGTACAGATGTAGGTTCACTGGCCGAAGCAGGCAGTACAGGGATAATTATTGAAAAGGATCTTGAAGAAGTGCTGATGCGGGTACGTCCTGACGCAGCAGTGGACTTTACCGGTCCACATTCTGTTTACAATAACACGATGATCTACCTCAAGCACCGGGTCCGCCCGGTCATTGGAACGACCGGCTTAAGTCCGGAGCAAATCAATGATATTGTCGCATATTCGGAGAATCTGGGAGTAGGTGGATTAATAGCGCCCAACGTTGCTATCGGAGCTCTGTTGATGATGAAGTTTGCGGCAGAAGCATCCCGGCATTTCCCCCATGTTGAAATTATCGAACTGCACCACGATCAGAAACTGGATGCGCCTTCGGGCACGGCTATTAAAACGGCCGAAGCTATTATTGAAGAGAGGGGTACGGAAATCCAGCAGGGTTCGGCAATGGAGGTTGAAAGATTGGCCGGAGCGAGAGGCGGAGAATTTGCCGGGGGTATACGCATTCACAGCGTAAGGCTTCCAGGGTTGGTGGCGCACCAGGAAGTGATCTTCGGAGGACTCGGCCAGACTCTGACCATCAGGCATGATTCAATAACCCGGGAATCTTTTATGCCCGGTGTATTGTTGGGTATTCGCAAGGTAATGCGTCTTGAAAGGGTGGTTTATGGATTAGACCGGTTGCTCTTTGAATAAAGACATCTAAATACGAGGTAAATGCAGGACAAGCACCTCCGTTTAACGGAAAACATATACTGTACTGTATTTTGGGGTAAACGTGTTTAGGGGGGCAAAACTATGCGGCCAAACCTTAAGGGGTTGAAGGTTGCCGTTATGGGCGGTGATGCCAGAGACCTGGTTATTGTGGAAGAACTGGCTGCTTCCGGAGCGCTGGTCAATGTTACCGGCCTGCCGGCCAAGGTGAAGCCGGGGGTTGCCGCCTTCCAGGAGCAGGAAGAGTGTTTGCATGGGATTAACGCCCTGGTTTTACCGGTACCCGGTATCAATGAGGACGGGCTTATATACGCCCCGTTGGCGGATCAGCCACTGACCCTGACAGAGCAACTGATTTCAATTATGCCCTCCAACATCCCGGTCTTTGTCGGGGTGGCCGGACAGAAGCTGGTCAGGTTAATGGAACAAAAGGAATTGCGTCTTATAGAACTAATGAAAATTGATGAGGTCGCAATTTACAATTCCATACCTTCCGCTGAGGGGGCCATACAAATGGCTATGGAGATGCTGCCCATTACTATTCACGGCTGCACAGCTTACGTCCTTGGCTTTGGCAGAACCGGCGCCACGCTGGCGCGCCTGCTCGGCGCCATGGGGGCAAAAACACGGGTAGCGGCAAGAAGGAAAGAACCCCTGGCACGTATTGCTGAAATGAACCTTACCCCAATACCGTTTGACCAACTGTCAAAATCCCTGAGAGAAGCGGATGCCATTTTCAATACTGTCCCGTCTATGGTCCTGACGGGCGAAATACTGGAAAATGTATCACCTGAGGCCGTAATCATAGATCTTGCATCGGCTCCAGGAGGTACAGATTTCCAGGCGGCTAACAAACTCGGGATTAAAGCAGTCCTGGCGCCGGGGTTGCCCGGTCGTGTCGCGCCCAAGACGGCAGGCCGTATACTGGCCAGGACCATACTCGGGTTTCTGGCGGAGGAGATGGCCGGCAGGTAATTGGTTTCGGTTTCGGAGGTGCTTATGATGCGTTTAAAAGGGGTTAAAGTGGGATTTGCCCTTACGGGTTCTCACTGCTGTCTTGCTGATGTAATACCGCAGTTGCGTATTCTGGTTAGTGAGGGCGCTGAAATATTACCGATTATCAGCCAAACGGTTGATACTACCGATACCAAATTCGGCGCCAGTAACACATGGAAGAAAGAAATAAAAGATATAACCGGCAGGGATGCTATTACAAGCCTGGTGGAAATTGAGCCGATCGGGTCAAAAAAACTTCTCGATATTTTGCTTGTAGCTCCCTGTACAGGCAATACTCTGGCCAAACTGGCAAATGGAATCACTGATGGGCCGGTCTTGTTTTCTATCAAAGCCCAATTGAGAAACCAGAGGGCGGTTGTTCTGGGCATATCCACTAACGATGGCCTCAGTATGAACGCGAAGAACATCGGACTCTTGCTTAACGTAAAGAACCTCTATATGGTACCATTTGGGCAAGACAACCCAACCAGCAAACCAAATTCACTTATGGCCAAGTGGGATCTGATTACTGAGACGCTCCTCGAGGCTATGAGAGGCAAGCAGTACCAACCGTTATTGTTAGGATATCATCCATAGGTTCAAAAAACCGGTATGATACCTGACCGCAACCCGGCACGTTCTTATAAAACATATGCATTTAAACTGTATTTGGAGGGGTATATTTGAAGAAGTTCAATGTAGTTATCGTTGGGGCGTCCGGAGCGGTGGGCCAGGAATTGCTCAAAATACTTGATGAAAGAAATTTCCCGGTCGGCGAATTAAGACTTTGCGCAACCTCACGCTCCGCAGGTAAAGTTATGCTTTTCAAAGACCAACCGTATCAGGTGAAAATCACTACACCTGACTCTTTCAACGGAATGGATATAGCTCTGTTCGCAGGGGGCATTGCAAGCAAGGAATTTGGATCTGCCGCCGTTGAGCGGGGCGCAGTCGTTATCGACAACAGCAGTAATTACAGAATGGATCCGGCAGTTCCGCTGGTGGTACCGGAAGTTAACCCCGAAGATGTAAAATGGCATCAGGGTATTATCGCTAACCCAAATTGTTCAACCATACAGATGGTGGTTGCATTAAAACCAATACATGACGCTGCCAAAATTAAGAGGGTGGTGGTAGCAACATACCAGGCGGTGTCTGGAGCGGGACGCGAGGGTATTGAGGAACTTACGGGGCAGACCAGGGCGGTGCTTGAGCAGGGTGAAATAACCCCAAAAATTTTCCCCTACCCTATAGCCTTTAATTTAATTCCTCATATAGACGTCTTTATGGATTTGGATTACACCAAAGAAGAATGGAAAATGGTCAAGGAAACCCAAAAAATCCTGCACGATGACGCTATTGCCGTAACGGCCACCACTGTACGGGTACCGGTCTACCGCAGCCATTCGGAAGCTGTTAATATTGAGACGCACCGAAAAATAACTGCTCAGGAAGCAAAGCGTTTATTTGAAAGTTTTCCGGGTATTGTAGTTATTGACGACCCCGGCGCCAAGCTTTACCCCATGCCTTTGTTTGCTTCCAACCGCGACGAAGTTTTTATCGGTCGCATCCGGGAGGATAATTCAATCCCCAACGGCTTAAACATTTGGGTGGTAGCGGATCAAATCCGCAAAGGGGCCGCTACAAATGCTGTCCAGATTGCGGAGTTGCTTGTCGAATACGGATGTTTGATGAATAATTAATGCCTCAAACTGTCATTCTCTACTGAAGCCCGCAGCAGCGTCATGGCGCCAATCGACCGGTGTCGAGGTTGAAGGCTGAAAAGGAGATTGTTTAATGAGATTTATTGTCCAGAAGTTTGGCGGCACCTCCCTGGTGAGTCAGGATAAACGGGATATTGCTGTATCCAGGGTGATCCAGGCTAAACAGGAAGGCTATGCCCCGGTTGTGGTGGTGTCTGCCATTGGACGCGCGGGGGATCCTTATGCCACCGATACCTTGCTCTCCTTTGCGTGCAGCGGCAATACAGAGCTTGCTCCCCGTGAGAGCGATCTACTAATGTCATGCGGTGAAATTATTTCCGGTGTAATTATGGCGGCAACCATCCAAAAAACGGGTTGCCCTGCTGTATTTCTTACCGGCTCACAAGCGGGTATTATTACCGACAGTGAATACAATGAAGCAAGAATATTAAGGGTTGAACCCGAGTATATAATGAAACATGCTTCTGCTGGGAAGATTGTGGTTGTGGCGGGATTTCAGGGTGTTACGCAGCAAGGGGAGATTACGACCCTTGGCCGGGGGGGGAGTGACACTACGGCGGCTGCGCTGGGTGTGGCTCTTGATGCTGCCTGGGTTGATATTTATACCGATGTCGATGGAATAATGACGGCGGACCCAAGAATTGTAGAAGACGCCCTGCCGCTGGAAAATGTTACTTATAACGAAATCTGCCAACTGGCTCATGAAGGGGCCAAGGTAATCCACCCCAGGGCCGTTGAGATTGTTATGCAGAAAGGAATCCCTTTGCGGATTAAATCAACTTTCAGCGGCGGGCCAGGTACCCTGGTAACCTCACAGGGTGAAATGCAAAATGGCTCGATTGATATTACCAGGGACCGGACAGTTACCGGCATTACTTATATTTCAGATATTACCCAGATAAAAATAATAGCCGATAGTATCACGGATAAAATTGATTTCCAAAGGAAAATATTCAAGAGTCTGGCACTGGCCGGGATTAGTGTGGACTTTATAAACGTGCATCCCGATGTTATATTATTTACTGTTAAAAACACTACCGCGTCGAAAGCCGTACAGGTTTTAGATAATATTGGTATCTCCCCGCAGGTGCTGCCTGACTGTGCCAAAATTGCAACCGTGGGCGCGGCAATGACCGGCGTACCTGGTGTGATGGCAAAAATCGTTGAGGCGCTCGCACGGGAACAAATCAAGATCCTGCAGTCCGCTGATTCTTATACTACTATTTGGGTGCTGGTTAAAAAGGAAGACATGGAGAAGGGCATCCGCGCTCTTCACCGTGAGTTCCGGCAATAATGAGTAATAACAAGGAAGGTGAACAGAATTGAATGTGGATTTTGGGCGGGTACTGACCGCCATGGTCACGCCTTTCCATAATGACTTGAGCGTCAACCTGAGCCAGGCCAGGAAGTTAGCGCGCCACCTGGCTGCTTCCGGTTCGGACGGGCTGGTCATAGCCGGAACAACAGGGGAGTCGCCGACACTTACTAAGGACGAGAAGGTAGAACTCTTCCGGGCCGTGGTGGAAGAGGTAGGAGGAAAGGCCGTTGTTTTGGCTGGAACAGGCGGCAATTCAACCGCGGATAGCATTGTGTTAACCCGGGCAGCCGAAAAAGTTGGTGTTGACGGGGTAATGCTGGTAGTCCCGTATTATAATAAGCCATCTCAGGAAGGGATTTACCAACACTTTAAGACTCTGGCAGAGAGTACCGACCTTCCTGTAATGATCTATAACATACCGGGCAGAACAGCTGTAAATCTGCTGCCTGCAACAGTGGCCAGGCTCGCTGAAATTGACAATATTGTCGCGATTAAGGAAGCCAGTGGCAGTATGGATCAGGTCAGTGAATTACGCAGGCTTTTGCCGGACAGTTTTGCGATTTACTGCGGCGATGATTCTTTGACCCTGCCAATGCTGGCGCTGGGCGGGAAAGGTGTTATCAGTGTGGCATCGCACCTGGTGGGACCCCGTTTGCAGGAACTGGTGAATGCGTTTACATCCGGAAACACCACCCTGGCCAACGAAATCCACCTCGAACTGTTCCCCCTCTTTAAAGGTTTATTTATCGCCACCAACCCGGTTCCAGTAAAAACCGCCTTAAATTTGAAGGGGTGGCAGGTTGGAGCAACACGCCTGCCTTTAGTGGAAGCAACCTCGACAGAAAAATCAGCTATTAAAGAACTTCTGGAAAATCTCAACCTTTTTTAAGCGCCAACCATCGTTGATAATCGAGTGTGCCAACTAAGGGGATAGAAGAGGAGCCGCTTACGTAAAATGCAGCTCCTTTTCATGTATTATATGAGGTTTTTTGGGGACATTATGCTTTGGCCTGCTTGGATAAGAATTTCTTACTGCAATAAACAGGCTACAGTGTTAACATTATGTTTTAAATTTGTTGTTATTGGTAATAAAATATAGTACAATAATATTTGAGTGTTTTTTAAGTGTGCGGATTTCCCGGGAGCGGTCTAATTATATATTTCCCCACCTTCTCCTGAATTATCTCACCTGTTGCAAACGTGAAAAGTTTTTTTTGGAAATGGTTAGGAGGTGCGGATTTGTCAAAAGAACCTAAATTGTCCCTGATACCCCTTGGCGGGTTAGGGGAAATCGGCAAAAACATGATGGCGGTGAGATTTGGGGAGAATATTTTAGTTATTGACTGTGGTTTAATGTTCCCGGAAGAAGGTATGTTGGGGATTGACATCGTTATCCCGGATATTACCTATCTTTTGGAAAACAGGGATTCCGTCCTCGGAATTGTGCTTACCCACGGACACGAGGACCACATCGGCGCCCTGCCGTATGTGCTGCGCCAGCTAAATGTACCGGTTTACGGGACTAAACTAACTTTGGGGCTGCTGCATGGTAAACTGAAAGAGCAAAATATGATCAGTGAAACCATTCTGCACACGGTAAAACCGAGAGATGTAGTACAGGTTGGTCCTTTTAAAATCGAGTTCATCAAAGTATCACACAGCATTCCAGACGCAGTGGCGATTGCTGTGCATACACCGATTGGCGTGGTTTTTCATACCGGCGATTTTAAAATTGACCAGACGCCGGTGGACGGTCAGGTAACTGATTTTCAGCGCTTGGCTCAGCTGGGTGAAAAAGGCGTGTTGGTCTTACTTTCCGACAGCACCAATGCGGAAAGGCCCGGTTATACCATGTCCGAACGTTTTGTCGGAAACACTTTTGATGAAACTTTTCGCCTGGCAGCCGAAGACAGGATTATCATTGCCACTTTTGCCACCAACGTGCACAGGCTTCAGCAGGCCATTCAGGCAGCATACAAGCACAACCGCAAGGTTGCTGTGGTGGGGCGCAGTATGGTCAATGTGGTCAGCGTCGCCACCGAACTGGGATATCTGGACATCCCCGACGGTATCATGATCGAACTTGAGGAGGCTAACCGCCTGCCCAAAAACAGGGTTGCGATCCTTACCACCGGGAGCCAGGGGGAACCGATGTCGGCTTTGACCAGGATGGCCCTATCGGACCACCGTCAGGTTGAAATCTTACCTGGCGACACCGTTATTATTTCGGCTACACCGATACCAGGCAACGAAAAGCTGGTTGCGCGCATTATCGACCAGTTGTTCAAGCTTGGCGCCAAGGTAATTTACGAATCGATGTCCGGCATTCATGTCTCCGGTCACCCGAGTCAGGAGGAATTGAAGCTCATGATTAACCTGACCCGGCCGAAGTTCTTTGTCCCTATCCACGGCGAATACAGAATGATGATTAGGCATGCCGAACTCGCCAGGGACGTAGGGGTTTCACCGGAGCACATTTTTGTGGGGGAAAACGGCCAAATATTGGAATTCACTCGTCGCTCGGGCAGAGTCGTCGGCAGAGTCGCCGCTGGAAAGGTACTTGTCGACGGGCTCGGTGTTGGAGATGTAGGGAATATTGTCCTCAAGGATCGTAAAATGCTGTCTCAGGACGGTATCCTGATCGTGGTGGTCACGATAAACCGTGAAACAGGGTTAATCATGGCAGGTCCCGATATTGTCTCGAGGGGATTTGTCTATGTCCGGGAATCCGAAGAACTGCTCGAGGAAGCAAGGATGAGAGTAAAAGCATCATTAGAAAAATGCACTTGCAAGGGGATCTCCGAGTGGTCCTCAATGAAGTCTCAGGTAAGAGACGTTTTAGGAAAGTATTTATTCGAAAAAACCAGGAGAAGGCCGATGATACTGCCAATTATCATGGAAGTTTGAGGAAAAGCTATAGCTTAATGTTTAGTAAAGAGCGCCGATGCCGTTATTCGCGGCTTTTGGCGCTCTTTCTTTTATTAGGGGACTGTCACCGGGAATGTTGAAGCCGAGTCTGGCCATTGCCGAAATGATAGCCAGCATGTCCAAGCCGACCGTTTCGGTTGTCCTAGGAGGCGGCCACTCTATCGGCGTCCTGATTGAGTCCTTGTCACTACTCTATAGAAAAAGCCAGGAATACCAAGGCTTCGAAGTAATTTTAAAGGCTCTGAGCCCAATAAGTTAGGAGCCTTTTTTCAGCCTTATTCGCAATGGTTGTTTTTCCCCTGGGAATATGGATATCGGAAGCCTATATTAGGCTCAGCAATAATTTTACCATTTCCAAAAAATCCGGGGTGTTGTAAAGATGGAGCCAGATGGTACCGATAGAAAGGTTTTGCAGGGATGCAAAAGAATATTTATTTGTATAGTATCTGTGTTTTTATTAATAATTGGATTTGTAATTTATAATACTTTTTACAATTTAAATTCTGTGCCTAAAGGTAAATTAATTAGGTCAATCGAATCTCCAAATAAAAATTACATTATTAATACATATCATAACGACTCAGGGGCTTTAGGTGATGATGGGGTCAGAGGAGAATTATATGAGACAAAAAGACAGAAAAGAAAAAATATCTATTTTAATTAGCCTGAGCTTGACCCTTATGTGGAATGGTTAAATAATAGCGAAGTAGTGATTGGAAATCAACAACTTAATATTTTAAAAGGTGAGACATATGATTGGCGCCGCGATCCTGATTGGAAAAGAGAAATTCCGAAACAATTTAGAGACGGACAAAATCCTTCCAGAAGGCAACGAATGGCAGAACCGTCCCTTGGAAGCGATATACCCGATAATATATTTTGATGGAATCGTGTTCAAAAGCCGCAAAGACAGCAGATTATCAACAAGTGTGTTTACTCGGTTTTAGGCATTGACATGAACGGGCAGAAGGACATTTTAGAGATTTGGATAAGCGAAAAGGAGGGCGCATCATTTTACGCCAATATCTGCTCCGACCTTAAGAAGCGCGGCGTTGCAGACATTTTTATTGCTTGCCACGATAACCTAAAAGGGCTTGGTGAAGCCATAAACGCCGTATTTCCAAAGACCAAGCAGCAGTTGTGCATAGTCCATCAAATTCGCAATTCAACCAAGTTTGTAAAAAGGACAAAGGGACAGGTCCCCTGTCCCACAATTCTATTATTACAACTCCCTGAACAGGCTGGTCAAACTCCGGTTAAGAGCTTATTTTAGGTCTTCCGACCCAGACCAAGGTGACCGGATTTTTAGAAGCATATGGCTGGAATTGTGCCTGCATGCTATTTTGGAAGAACTACCGGCTAAAACTGAGACAGCCCCCCTGACCCTGGCGCAGTGGAACAATGCCACCGTGAAAAGCCAGCACACCACCAGCTACACCTATGACGCAACCTATAAATTTCTCAAGACCAAAAGCTATTACCAGAAACCCGGGGTGCTGCTGACCGAGACCAGCAACTACGACAGCCTGGGGCGCGTGACCTCCGCCATCAACGCCAAAAGCGAGACAACCGATTACACCAGTACGGGGACGCCGGCCACCCCGGCAATATGACCCGGCAAACCATCCGTCACAGCGACGGGCGGACCAGCAGGACCGACTACGGCTACGTCGCCGGGGCTTACTTTGCCTTCCCCACCACCATAACCCAATACTACACAGAAGAAGGGGTGCAGAAGTCCAGTACCACCACCAAAAACTATGAGTTTATTTAGGGCAACGTCATCAGCGCCACAGACGCCCTGGGCAATGTAACCGGCTATAGCTACGACAGCCAGGGCCGACTCACCAAAACAACCCATCCCCCATCAACGGGACAAAGCGAAAACTACGTGGTGGAGGAGCACATCAATTATTATCCTTACAGATCTCTGGACAATTCATTTACAGAGGTGTCTCAAAATGTCTTTGTAATCGAAACATACAGCACCAGCAACGCCACCGAATTCACCAGTTCCTTAAGCTGCTACGATGATTACGGCAACCTGATCTACAGCATATATTGGGACTACAACAAAGGGCTTTGGGTGCCGGCGACATATGGCTACAACAACTACGGGCAGCTCATCTGGGCCAAGGACGCCAACGGCAGCAAAACCAACTACCTCAGCGACGAATGGGACCGGTTAAAGAGAGTCACCGACCCCCAGGGGAACTACCATGCCTTTTCTTACGACCTATACCAGGACTTTAAGGATGCGGTTGCGTTCGGAAGTTTTATAGCCCTTCACGGGCATGGGGGTTTAGGAAGAAATTTATGGGAATGTCCCAAATTTCTTGAGTTGTAATATATTTACACTTAGTAAGGCAGGTAGTATTATTATGATGCATGAAGAGTGATACTATTAAAAGGGGTGCTATTAAGTACAGATATTTAATGTGACAGAGATAAGGCAAAATGTCAGTAAAATAATTGCTGAGGCTATTAAGACAAAAGAACCAATTGTTCTATTGCAGAGATCAAAACCCGTGGCCTACATTGTCGAGGCCAAGACATTTGATAAGCTCCAAGTATGGTATAAATCATGATGCAGGAAAAACGAGGTTCTCGTGGAAATACTTATTAGGGTGATTGTTGGGAGTTGGTAGATATGGATAATGAACAATTCCAAAGGCTTGTGCTTGACCAGCTGAAAATGCTTACGGAGGGCCAGAAGGAACTCGGACAAAGCGTAAAAGCACTTGAACAAGGTCAGAAGGTGCTTGAACAAGGCCAGGTAGAAATTAAAAATGAGCTTAAGTATATTTGGGCTGACATTAAGAAGATCGACAGCCGGCTTTCCACTCAGGAAGAAGAAGTAGGCATAATAAAACGCCTAAAATAGGGACCTAATTAAAATAATATCAGGAGAGTGATTTTGGTGTTCAAGAGATTGTTCGCACTTGCGGCAGTCTTTCTTTTTTTGACTGCCGTGCTGCCGGCCGTCGCCGGACAGCTCATCTAAAAAGGGGACAGGTCCCTTCTCCCACCACAATCCTATTATTACGAATCCCTGAATAGGCTGGCCAAACTCAAGTTTGACAGTTAAGAGCTTACAACAACCTGAACAGATTGACCACCGTCAGCGCCGACGGCAAGAGCTACAGCTACGAATACTACGGCGACGGGATGCCCAAGGTCGTCAACTATCCCCAGCTGGCCACCTTCACCGCCAACGGCCAGACCTACAGCTGTGATGCCGTTACTTGCGGCTTTTGGCGCTCTTTCCTTTTATTAGCGGCTACCAGGCACATGGGTGTATTTTTTATTTAATATGAAACATAATAGAAAAGTCATAGAATGGTTCACATATATCTAAGTACCAAGTCAGGAGTGAAATTCGTGTCGTCAATGAATGTTGAACCTCAGCCGGGAGTTTTCCCCTTTACTCCGGCGCCCTGTCCGGAGCCGGGGATTACCCCTGAACCGGAAAGGCGGGAAGACCCTGATAAAGAAGCGGATCCCGGACGGGATCCGCAGCACGGTAAAAGAGTTGCCGGTAAATCCAAAGGAGCCATGGAGTCTATGAAGGAAATGGGTTCGGCCCCCATTCCTGAAGTCAAGTCCAATATTCACTGCCTGACCATCATCGGGCAGATCGAAGGGCACCTGGTCCTTCCGCCGCAGAACAAGACCACCAAGTATGAGCACATGATTCCGCAGTTGGTAGCTCTGGAGCAGGCAGCCGAGGTTGAGGGTGTATTAATCATCCTTAATACCGTTGGCGGGGATGTTGAAGCCGGCCTGGCCATTGCCGAAATGATAGCCAGTATGTCCAAGCCCACCGTTTCGGTCGTCCTGGGAGGGGGTCATTCTATTGGAGTCCCGATTGCGGTTGCGGCCAAGTATTCCTTTATATCCGACACCGCCAGCATGACTATTCATCCCATTCGCCTCAACGGCCTGGTCATCGGCGTTCCACAGACCTATGAATACCTTGACAAGATGCAGGACAGGGTAGTCCGTTTTACTACAATGCATTCAAACATTACTGAAAAAAAATTTCGCGAGTTGATGTTCCGGACCGGAGACCTGGCAAGAGATATTGGGACTGTTCTTATTGGTAAGGAAGCCGTTGAGGTTGGTCTGATTGACGCGGTTGGAGGAATTGGCGACGCTGTCAATAAAATCAACACCATGGTTGATGATTGGAAGCAAAGAAGAAAAGAGGCGGTACTCCAGTGATTCTTTATACTCCGATGCAGTTGGAATTGGTATTGGAAGGCTTCGACACTACCAGGTACCCTGCGTACAGGGACATCGAATACCAGGGAGTAGCGATGGTGGTGGAATCGGCGGGGTTCGGACGTCAGAAGATTGTCAAGCTGTTAAGTACGAATCCTTTCGACTACCTGAAGCCGGAACTTGCGCCGGGCAGTATCATAAATTGTTAAACACCATTCCTGGTCTAACCAGGAATTTTTTTTTGGAAGGATTTTCACAGTCCGGTCAACCTCGTGATATAATAAAAAGTATTGTGTTGAAAATCTACAAAAAGGAGGTATTCGTTTGACCCTGACAGAAGCGCTGGTGCTGGGTATAATACAAGGCCTGGGAGAGTTTCTTCCTATTTCCAGTTCGGCTCATCTGGTCCTGGTCCCGTGGGCCTTGGGGTGGCAATATGCCGGGCTTACCTTTGATGTCGCACTGCATATAGGAACTCTTATATCAGTGATAGCTTATTTTTGGAAGGACTGGCTTACACTGCTCAGCTCTGCTGTTACCAGAAAAGGGAGCAAAGAAGCTGCGCTATTCTGGTACCTGGTGTTGGGGACAATACCGGGGGGCGCTATCGGCTATCTTTTTGAAGAACAGGCCGAAACAGTATTGCGCACACCTTTATTGATCGGCGTTATGCTGATTGTGATGGGGATTATTCTTTACTGGGTCGACCGTAGAGCTGCCAGCGTAAAGAGCATAGACTCTGTCTCTCTCCTTGACAGCCTGCTGATAGGTCTCTCCCAGGCATTGGCTATTATTCCCGGGGTGTCCCGTTCCGGGATTACTATGACCGCCGGCCGGGCCCTGGGTTTTACCCGTGCATCCGCCGCCAGGTTCTCTTTTTTACTTTCAACCCCGATTGTTGTTGGAGCCGGGCTTTATAAAATGAAAGACCTGTCGCCCGGGGACCTGAACGCAGCTTTTTTGACGGGGGTTATCTCTTCCGCAGTGGTCGGCTTTATTGCAATAGGCTTTCTGATCAGATACCTGTCACAACGCAGTTTCGCGGTGTTTGCCTGGTACCGCTTCATTGTTGGTTCTGCCGTAATTATCCTGGCGCTGGCCAGGTAATCTCATATTGGACGCATACTTTTGATATGCCAAAATTAATTTTTCATGCTGCCCTCCGGTGGCCCCGGAGGGCTAATAGTATTTAGTTTTCTAGGATTTTTGCCGATAACTATGGTATATTATTTCTGGGGGGAGGGAAATTCATGGGAATTTTAGGTCAAATGAAGGAAGAGCTCAAATATGAAATTATCGGGATCGCCCTCATAGCCTTAGGGGTGCTTGGTCTACTCAGCATTCTGGTCCCTTCCTCCGGGCTGGTCAGTGTATGTATAGACAGGGTCTTCAAAAGTATTGCGGGAGAAGGGCGCTACCTTTTTCCATTGCTTCTTGCCATGGGAGGCGCCCGGCTGGTGCTAAAGCGGCGCAGTACCACCACGGTGTCCGAAAGAATGTATGGAGCGCTGCTCTTGTTCCTATTGATCTTGACCTTTTGCCACCTGATTATACCTGTGGACGACTCCTTCAAGGCGGGTTGGAACGGTGACGGCGGAGGCCTTTTGGGAGCTGTATTCAGCTATATTTTAAGAAAATCGTTCGGGATTATCGGCACATATATAATTATGATTGCCACCGGGATTATCGCGCTCCTGCTTTTAACCAACCTTTCCCTGGCAACCTTGACCAAGGGATTTGCATCCGGTTTGTTGTCCGGGGTTAAAAACAGCTTGCAGGGATTGGACAACTTTTTCTTCACCAAGGTAGAAGAAGACAAGGAGGCTCCAGCCAATGCTCCTGTCATTATAGATAATACTGAGGAACCATTTCCAACCGGGGCGCCGCCCGCAGGGCTGAAAGAACGAGCCGGTAATGAGCAGAATATCCCCATGATTTCTGACTATGACAGCAAAAAAGAGGTTGTCAACCCGGACAGGCCGGAAGCTGGACCTGGTGAAGAAGTAAAAGAAGATGAAGAATTGGATGCCCTGTTTAACAAGGACTTCTCAGGTGATCTGGGCGCTTACAAACTGCCACCCCTGACCATACTATCACGTCCCTTAAAGGCTAAAAATATTCGTTTGAGTAAAGATATCAATGAAAATATTCGTATCCTTGAGGAAACCCTGGAGAGTTTCGGCGTGAAGGCAAAGGTAATTCAGGTTTCCCGGGGACCCGCCATTACCCGCTATGAAATCCAACCTCCGGCAGGGGTTAAGGTCAGCAGGATTGTAAGCCTGGCCGATGATATTGCCCTGTCCATGGCAGCGCCGGATGTGCGGATCGAAGCTCCTATCCCCGGGAAGGCTGCGGTGGGTATCGAGGTCCCGAACAAGGAGATATCTATGGTCCACATTAGAGACTTGCTGGAAACTCAGGAGTTCGGGCAGGCCAAATCAAAGCTGACCGTAGTTTTCGGTAAGGATATTGCCGGAAACCCTATTGTTAGCGATTTGGCCAAAATGCCCCACTTGCTGATTGCTGGAGCAACAGGTTCAGGTAAGAGCGTCTGCCTCAATACCCTGATCGCAAGTATACTATTCAAAGCCACGCCCGATGAAGTAAAGTTTTTAATGATAGATCCGAAGATGGTCGAACTGGCTACCTATAACGGTATTCCCCACCTGGCGTCCCCGGTGGTTACAGACCCAAGAAAAGCGGCAACGTCTCTACGTTGGGCGGCCCGGGAGATGGAACGCCGCTACACGCTTTTTGCGTCTGTTGGCGTTCGCGATATCACCCGCTACAATACCGTAATTAGAACCAAAGACCCGGGCGGCGCCCAGCCGCTTCCCTTCATGGTGGTAATTATAGACGAGCTGGCCGACCTGATGATAGTTGCCCCTGCCGACGTTGAGGACGCAATATGCAGGTTGGCTCAGATGGCCAGGGCTGCCGGCATCCACCTGGTGGTGGCGACCCAGCGCCCTTCCGTGGACGTAATTACCGGCCTGATCAAGGCCAATATTCCTTCCAGAGTTTCATTTGCGGTATCTTCCCAAATAGACTCGCGCACCATTCTGGATATGGGCGGGGCTGAAAAACTCCTCGGCAAGGGGGACATGCTGTTCTTTCCGGTGGGAGCGTCTAAACCGGTCCGGGTTCAAGGCGCCTTTCTTTCCGATCGTGAGGTGGACGACCTGGTCCACTACCTTAAAAAGCAGGCCGAGCCCGTATATGATGATAAGATCCTTGTTGAAACCCCTGCAGAGGAGCCCGCCCCTGAGATTGAGGATGAACTGCTGGCGCAGGCGGTTTTAATTCTTATCGAGAGCGGGCACGCCTCTATTTCAATGCTGCAACGGAGACTGCACATAGGCTATGCCAGGGCCGCGCGCCTTATTGACATTATGGAAAAGAGGGGTATCGTGGGGGGTTATGAGGGGAGCAAACCGAGGGCAATACTAATGTCACTGGAGCAGTACCAGCAAGTTTTTAAGAAGAGGTGATATGTTCTACCTTTAACTTGACAGGACTGGTGTAATATATTTACTTAAAAAAGGAGACCCTAAGATTGTATGGTTTAGCTGGACCGGCAGGTGCGCTCGATGGTTGAAGAAATAACTATTGAAGAAGCCCTAAATTTAAAAAACGCTTTATTCATTGATGTCCGTTCGGAAGGTGAGTTTGCAGAAGCGACCATTCCGGGCGCTGTAAATATCCCTGTTTTTGAAAATGAAGAGAGAGCAGCTATTGGAACCTTGTATCACCAGGCAGGGCCTGATCATGCGCGAAGGCTGGGCCTTAAGTTGGTTGCCCCAAAGCTTCCGCAAAAACTGACAGCCGTTGACCAGCTGGCAGGGGATAAAAGCCTGGCAATATTTTGCTGGCGGGGTGGACAACGCAGCCAGTTCATGGCCGGCATGTTAGATATCATGGGCTATCCCGTTTACCGAATAATTGGCGGCTATAAGGCTTACCGCCAATATGTCAACATCTACTTGGGCCGGGAGGAGCTTACCCAGAAAGCAGTTGTGCTGCATGGCCTAACCGGTGTTGGAAAAACCGAGGCGCTGGTTGCGCTGGAGGAAAGAGGACTGCCGGCGCTTGACCTTGAGGGCCTTGCCGAACACCGCGGCTCGGTTTACGGTAAGATCGGCCTGCCGCCCTCACCCTCCCAAAAGGCGTTTGAGAGTTCTATTGTAAAATTTTTAACCACCATCGGAGATAACAGCATTTTTTTCGTCGAGTGTGAAAGCAGGCGGATAGGCAACCTCCTGGTACCGTCCCCATTGATGTCCTCTATTAAAAATGGAATTCGCGTTCTTCTGTACGCGCCGATTGACCAGAGGGTAAAAAGGATCCGCGACGTCTATACCTGTGGTCCTGACAATAATATCAAAGAACTGCAAAGGGCAACCGCCTCTCTCGAAAAGAAGATAGGCCGCAATAGGGTGGAAACGTTAAACAGCATGCTGGCCGAAGGCAATTTCGAACCGGTTTTCACCTATCTTTTGAAGTATTATTACGACCCCCTCTATAAGTACCCGGAAATACCGGACGATAATTACGACCTCTGTGTGGATACCACTGATATGAAGAAGGCTGTAGATGATATTGTGGAATTTGCCAAAAGCCTCTGAAGGCAGTTTCACGGCGAGTGAATATTACTGTGTACTAGTTAAGCCGGCGTGGGAGGAGATCATATGGAAATCGGCAACAGCTTAAAGGAAGCCAGGGAAGCTCGCAAGTTGTCCCTAGAGGAAGTTGAAGAAGAAACCAAGATCCGCCGCAAGTACCTGCAGGCTTTGGAAAACGAGCAGTATGAGGTCCTGCCCGGTCAGGTTTATGCCAAGGCCTTTTTGAAAAATTATGCCCGGTTTTTAAACCTCAATGTTGAAGAAGTTATGGCCGCCTTTAACCACTCCCCTGCCGAAGAGGCGCCTCAGCCTCAGGACAGTAACAATATCAGCCGGACTGAACCCGAATTAAAACGCGGCCAAAAACCTCGCTATTGGCTTTACCTGGCGACGGTGGTGATGGTGATGGGGCTTACTGTATCTGTCTATTACACAGTACGTAGCATAGGGTTCAACCATCCCGCCAGAGGGGAGTTCAAGACCGAAGAACAGAACCAGGCTCCTCCCAATCCATCCGTCGGTCAGCAGCCCCCAACAGAGGAGCCAATCAACAAGCAGGAGGGGGTTCGGCTGACTTTCAGCGTGACCAAGAATACATGCTGGATGCGGGTAATTGTGGACGGCGCGCCCGCCTTTCAGGGTGAGGTGCCGGCCGGTCAGACCCAAGAGTTTACGGGCACAGAGAAAATCTCTTTTAGACTGGGTAACGCCGGTGTGGTTCAGGTACAGCTAAATGGGCAGGACCTCGGTTTTCTTGGTGAGGAAGGAGCGGTTATCGACCGGGAGTTCACATCTTCCCCGACGGGCTAAAGGAAAACTGCCGGTAACCGGCAGTTATTGAGCACAATGGGCTATAGTATGCAAAAGGGTTAGCCATCGCTGATCCTACAGAGAAAGAGCAAACATTTGTGCGAATGAATTCGCCCCTACATTTTTGGGGTATCGCTTCGTATGCCGGACTCTTGTTTTCAGGGTAGTGCCGTACCGCTGAAGCTGCGCGGTTTACTCAGGTATAAAGACTGCTCCCACCACGCCTGGCCCAACGTGTGTCCCTACAACCGGTCCGACTTTAGAAATAATCGGCTTATCGCAGTTCACAATTGGCGTTAATAATTTCAGGACCAGCTCTGCGCCTTCCTGAGCGTCACCATGTAAAACACAGCATTTGATCCTTTTACCGCCTGCTTTCTCCGCAATAATTTGCGCCAATCGTTCAATCGCTCTGGCTTTGCCCCGAACCTTTTCATATGGCTCAACAACACCCTCATTTAAGTATAGAATTGGTTTTATACTGAGGATGGCGCCCAACAAAGCCTGAGCTTTCCCGATTCTGCCGCCTTCTTTAAGGTATTTTAGACTGTCGACGCTAAAAAACAACCTGATTTTGGGAATTGTCTTATGTATGATATCCATGATATCAGCCTTGCTTTTGCCCATCATGGCAGCCCGGGCCGCCTCCAGGACCAACAGGCCGAGCCCCATACTACACGACTTGGAATCAACGACTTCGATATCACTTCCCGGAAACATATCCCTGGCCACTCGTGCTGACTGCGCAGTGCCGCTCATAACTGAGCTGATATGAATAGAAATGATGCTATATTGAGGCAGTAGGCACCCGTAACAATCGGCAAACTCAGCAGGGGAAGGCTGGGATGTGGTTGCTGTTTGCCCCTTTTCCGTTAAGCGCCGGTAAAATTCTTCTGTTTGCATGTCCACGCCATCAAAAAACGTATCACTACCGTTAAAAATCACCTTAAGCGGCACCACTGTAATACCATATTGGGAGACCAGCTCATTTGGGAGGTCGGCGGTACTGTCGGTTACTATGGCGATTTTGTTCATGTGATATAACACCTGCTTATTCTACGGAAATTATAAAGTCATATACCGGCTGACCGCCGTTTTGCACTTCAAACTCGTGCCCGCTGAATTTCTGCATCATTTGATCAGCCAGCCTTTCAGCCTGCTCTGAAGACACTCCCTCTCCAAAGTAAAGGGTCACCAACCGTCCTTCATCATGAAGCATGGCCGCCAGCAAGTCTTCCATTACTACAGACAGATCTTTCCCGCTGGTTTTGAGGTCCCCATCAGCCAGGCCAATAATGCTGTCCTTGGTAATTTCCATCCCCGCGTAGTTGGTATCACGAACCGCCCTGGTAATCTCCCCCGTCCGGACCGATGACAGGGACAGGTTCATTTTTTGTGTCGCAACGGCAATATCGTCTCCCGGATTAAGGGTCAAAAGAGCGCTTAACCCCTGGGGTATGCTTTTAGTAGGAACCACAATAGTATCCTTAAGTGATAAACTGCCTGCCAGCTCCGCCGTCATAACCACATTTTTGTTGTTGGGCAGGATGACGACCTGTTCAGCTTTCATCTCCTCAATAGCCCTCAAAATTTCACCGGCGCTGGGATTCAAAGTCTGCCCCCCGGCAATAACCATATCCGCCCCGAGGTTTTTCATGATCTCGATAATACCCATACCAAAGCCCACAGAGATAATACTAAAAATATTATCCGGGTCTGTCTGAGCGCCTTTTGAACGCATGGCCTTATTTTGTTCGCGCATATTTGTTATCTTTAAATCGTTCAAGGCGCCGTATTTCAAGCAGTATTCAATGACAAGTCCAGGGTGGTTGGAGTGTATATGGATTTTGGTCAGATCCCCTGAGCCAACCACCATAAGACTATCACCGTAAGTTGATAATTCCTGTTTTATTTTTTCCAGTGGCAGGCCGTTTCCAGTGAGCAAAAACTCGGTACAGTAACAAAAGCCTATGGTTTCTACTGCCCTTGTGTTTCCCAATTTTACACCTGTCTCGGCCTCCCGGCCGGCGACTGGTTGCAATATGGCCTTGGCGGCCGGTGAGGCGCTTTTTAGGGCGCTCAAACATCCTTCCAGGATCACAACAAAACCTTTCCCGCCTGCGTCAACAACGCCGGCCTCTTTAAGAGCCGGAAGCTGATTAGGTGTCTCCTTCAGGGCTGTAAAGGCTTTTTTTAAAACCGCGACCATCATGCGGAGCAGATTGTTGCTGCGTTGAGCCGCAGCTTCTTCAGCAGTTTTTCTTACTACGGTTAAAATAGTGCCTTCCACCGGACTCAATACCGCCTGGTAAGCCATACCGGCGCCATCTTCAAAAGCCTCTATGATATCTACAGCAGTTGCTCTTTCTTTAACCCTCAGCGATCTGGCGAACCCTTGCAGAACCTGAGAAAGAATTACACCGGAATTACCCCTTGCGCCAATAAGACCGCCCCTGGCGGCAGCCTCCGCCACCAAACCGATATGATTGGAATTTGTGGCGACGGCTTCTTTCACAGCCGAAGCCAGGGTATGGTACATATTAGTCCCGGTATCACCGTCGGGAACCGGAAAAACATTGAGAGCGTCAATACCTCCCTTTGACTGTTCCAGCAGGTCTACTGCTCCCCGAAACATCAATTTTAAATCGTCGCCGTCGAATGAATATACTCCCACAGGATTTCCCCTCGTGAATATTTTTTTATATTTATTTCGACGTTTTCACTGCTTTTCCTTTGCAGGCTACGGTAAGGGAGAAAATTGAGGCTTTTATTGAAAGATATAGAAAAAAGCCTTGTGTCTGCTATGAAAATGTAGGTGTGAATTCATTCGCACAAAAGTTACATTAACCACACAAGTCCGGCGCTAACGCGCCGTGTTAGCAGGATGACTGCCTAGTAGAAATAAATAGGGACAAGGTAAAGCTCATCAAGGTTGTTGTCAGCATCCTGGTCGTTGCCTATTATTTCTTGTTCTTGCCTCAGGTCGTCCATTCTTCAACCTCCCGATATTGATCTATCCGTTATCATAGCAGATTGGACTTGCTGTAATAAAGATATTCATTTCAGGTAACCTTTGACATTTCTCTGTTTAGGTTGTAACATTTAAAAAAATAGCAGCTAGGCAGGTGTAAAACTTTTGGCAAAAGAAAATACATTCGATATCGTTTCACAGGTTGATCTCCAGGAGGTCAACAACGCCGTCAACCAGGCGCTTAAGGAACTTCAAACCAGGTTTGATTTTAAAGGCAGCAAAAGCGGAATAACCTATGACGGCGAACAGATTACTCTTGTCGGAGATGACGAGTTTAAACTAAAGAATGTGGTTGACATTTTGGAAGCAAAGATGGTAAAAAGGGGTATTAATTTAAAAGCCTTAAGGTACGGTAAGATTGAACCCTCCGCCAGGGACACCGTCCGCCAACGGGTTAACCTTGTCCAGGGGGTGGACAAAGAACTTGCCAAAGTAATAACCAAGCTTGTTAAGGAAAGCAAGCTTAAAGTACAGGCTACGATTCAAAACGACCAGGTGAGAATAAGTGGTAAAAACCGTGACGACCTCCAGGAAATCATGAAGATTATCAAAGGCCATGAATTTAATATCCCGCTGCAGTTTATTAATTACCGGACATTCTAGCGCATTCCCCGCATCCGGCTTATATTGCCATATCTTTTGATGTGGCGCCGTACTGGGTTATACTATATAAAACTGCTTAAGAAAGGACATCCTGATGACTATAAAAGTCGGACTGGTCAGTCTGGGCTGCCCGAAAAACCTGGTTGATTCTGAAATCATGCTGGGACTTCTGAAGGAGTCCGGCTTTATTATTACCAACCGTGAAAAGGAAGCGGACGTCATCATTGTTAATACGTGTTCGTTTATCAACGACGCCAAAGAAGAGTCCATCAAAACAATTTTTGAACTGGCGCGGCTCAAGGAGGAAGGAAATTGCCGCGTGCTACTGGTAGCGGGGTGTCTGGCCCAGCGCTACCATCGTGAGCTGACAGAGGAAATGCCGGAAGTTGACGGTCTTATCGGAACAGGCGCAATACATGAGGTTCCTGTTCTGGTACGACGGGCTCTGGCTGGAGAAAAAGCTTTTCTGGTAGAAAGTCCTGGTTACCTCCACACCTCGTTGCAGCCCAGAATGCAGGCAACGCCATCCTACACAAGTTATTTAAAAATTGCAGAAGGCTGTGACAACAGGTGCTCTTATTGTACAATTCCTCTCGTAAGAGGCCCGTTCAGAAGCAGGGAGGCGGAGGATATTATCAACGAGGCTGCCGGTATGGTTAAACAAGGGACCAAAGAGCTGGTCCTGGTAGCTCAGGATACCACCCGTTACGGCCTGGATCTATATGGCCGGCCGTATCTGGACAGCCTGCTCGAATGCCTGGCCGGTTTGGAGGGGCTTATCTGGATAAGACTGCTCTACACTTACCCATCTCTCATTAACGATCAACTTATCCGTCTTATAGCCCGGGAAAAAAAGATTTGCAACTATCTGGACATACCCCTGCAGCACGCATCAAACTCAGTCTTACAGCGGATGAAGCGGCAGGGCGGCAATGCAGAAATACAGCGGCTAATAAAAAAGCTGCGGGCCGAAATCCCCGGGATAATTCTACGGAGCACTTTTATAGTAGGTTTTCCGGGCGAAACCGAAGAGGATTTTGAGGAACTCTTAAGTTTTATGACCTCGATGCAGTTTGACCGGGTTGGTGTGTTTACCTATTCCAGGGAAGAGGATACTCCGGCAGCTTCAATGCCGGACCAGGTTCCCGAAGAAATTAAAATGGCCAGACGGGATAAAGCGATGTCTCTCCAGCAAAAGATATCTCACGAAAAAAATCGCGGGAAAATTGGCGCCCAGTTGTCAGTTCTGGTAGAAAAGAAAAATACCGGGAAGACTTATACCGGAAGAAGCGAAGGTGACGCTCCCGGTATTGATGGCAAGGTAAAATTCACATCCGAGACCCATTTACAACCTGGTGATTTCGTAAAGGTACTAATTACTGCAGCACAGCCATATGACCTGACCGGTAAACTGGTTCGTGAATAGATTGCACAGACGTCAGGACCGTTTTTACCCAGATATTTACTAGGGAATGATAAAGCCCGTTATGCTATAATTATTAGACGACAATGCCTTTTTTAGAGAGGAAGGTCGGTATGAAGTGGCAGGGCTTAAAAATCCCTATTATTATTGTTTCTTTGCTGGCCGGTATGGCTTTATTTTTTGCAGGCCAATGGTTGTATCAAAAATACAGTTTTAATGATCCGATCAATTATGCCTTGAACAGCAACCAGTCAATTGAATCATTTAGCATAAGCAATAAAGGAAGCGTACTTCAGGTAAATGTAACTCTGAAATATGACGAGGACATGATGCTGTCTTACAAAGAGCTCCGTAAAGAGCTTACCGAAGCCATGGGCAAAAAGGACTTCCAACTGATCTTGGGTGACAATCGCAATGATGTGTTAAGACAGGTTTGGTACAACTCCCAGTATGCCGTTTACGAGGCGTCCTTTCAAGGCAATTTCCAGGACATGGCTGCTGCG
Organism: Pelotomaculum sp. FP; assembly: GCF_004369245.1. Taxonomy (NCBI): domain Bacteria; kingdom Bacillati; phylum Bacillota; class Clostridia; order Eubacteriales; family Desulfotomaculaceae; genus Pelotomaculum; species Pelotomaculum sp. FP. Next base: position 68,575 of record NZ_QFGB01000010.1, read on the forward strand.
GTTAATGAGGAAGCCCGTGCCTCCGGAGTAGATGCGATCATTAACGTTGATCAGGGAAATATCTATTTGAGACTGAAACACGAAGGGCATACCCTTGATCAGGTAATTGCTCTCAATGTAAATAAGAATTACGGTAATGGCCAGGCGCCTGCCACCGGAGGTGGGAATAATGATCAAGGAAATTAGCATCGGACTGGGGCTTGCCGCAATAATTTCCCTGCTGGTGCTGGGATACGATATTACACCAATTTTGTTCCTTGCCGCGGCCGGCGCCGGGATATTTTTCCTGGCCAAAACAAGAGGACTTTTTAGCGCCAAGAGTTTTAAAAGTACAGATGGCGCCGGACGATATCAAGTCTCATTCAGGGATATCGGCGGACAGGACTCGGCGATCCAGGAACTGAGGGAAGCGCTGGATTTCATTAAAAACCATCAAACCCTCAAGCGTCTGGGCATCCGCCCCTTAAAAGGAATTCTGCTCACAGGCCCCCCGGGTACCGGGAAAACATTGATGGCCAAGGCGGCTGCAAGCTACACTGAAGCAGTTTTTGTAGCGGCATCCGGAAGTGAGTTTATCGAAATGTATGCCGGTGTCGGAGCCCAGCGGGTCAGGAAATTGTTCCAGACTGCCCGGGAAGATGCCGAGCGGCAGCATAAAACCAACGCCATCATTTTTATTGATGAGATTGAAATCCTGGGCGGTAAAAGAGGACAGACCACCAGTCACCTGGAATACGATCAGACTTTAAACCAGTTGCTTGTGGAAATGGATGGCTTGCGCATGGAAGACAGTGTGAGAGTGTTGTTGGTGGCCGCTACAAACCGGGCCGATATGCTTGACCCCGCCCTCTTAAGGCCGGGACGTTTCGACCGCAGGGTCAAGGTGGATTTGCCGGACAAGGAGGGGCGGAAGGTAATCCTAAACCTTCATACCAGGAACAAGCCTCTTGGTGAGGATGTCAAATTGGATGTAATCGCCAGAGAGACCTTCGGCTTTTCCGGCGCCCACTTAGAAAGCCTCTCGAATGAGGCAGCCATCCTGGCTATGCGGGAAGGCTCCAAGGAAATTTGCCAGCACCACTTTAACGAGTCAATTGACAAGGTAATGATGGGGGGCAAACTTGACAAGCGTCCCTCGGAATTAGAAATGAAAAGGGTAGCTATTCATGAAATCGGACACGCGTTAATTAGTGAAATGGTGAGAAATGGTTCGGTTTCCACACTGACCGTTACCCCGCGGGGGGACGCCCTGGGGTATATGCGCCAGACCCCGGAAGACGACACCTACCTCTACACCAAGGATCAACTGGAGAACCAAATTGCGGTGATGATGGCCGGAGCGGTGGCTGAGGAAATTGTTTTGGGCAATCGCAGCACCGGTTCAGCAGGTGATTTTGACCAGGCCGTGCGGACAGCTGAACAAATGCTGCGTTCCGGCATGTCAGAGTTAGGTGTGGTCTGCCTGGACAGCCTGCCTCAAGAAATGAAACATAAAACAATAACCGGCCTTGTGAAAGAGCAGGAAGATCGAGTCAGAGAATACATTAAAGGTTCAAAACATGTATTTGACAAAATTTTGGAAGTCCTGTTGGAAAAAGAGAAAATTACCGGAGAGCAGTTTCGTTCGCTGCTCCATTAACATGAAGTTATCTTAGCCGCGCCAAGGGTTACCCAACCCCGGCGCGGTTTATTTTATAACGGTGATAATCTTATGACTTCAGTTCCAAAATGTGTTATAATATTAAATTAGGGTTCCAAACTTATATTGCTTTTACTGATAGTCGCTCCCCGTTTTTATCCCAGCAGCAAGACATGCTCATCTTGCGGTTCTGTAATGGATAGCATGCCCCTGTCTATTCGTGAATGGGACTGTCCTTGCTGCGGATCGCATCACGACCGTGACGTTAATGCTGCTGTCAGCCTGAAGAAATATGCAAGAATCATTGCTTAAAATGTGAGTACGTCTGTAGAGATCCCTTTCGGCTGGGATGGGAAACCATCTAATCACGGGTCGATGATGCAGGAATTTCATAGCAGAAATATTTTTCTATGAAGAAAGGAACGGTGTGATAGAGAAATGAAAGACGATTTTCTTAAGGATGCGGCAACAAGATCCAGAGTGTTCAAATTAGCCGGGATTTCCGAAACGGCTGTTCGGGAGTTGATTAAAGATCTGGCTGTTGAGGATAGCGCCAGTATCGGCTACCTGACCGTTCCCGGCGAAATACAAGTCAAAATTACGGTACAAAATGACAGCGCCAGCCTTGACAGCAAGCTGGAGGCTATTGCGGCCAAAGTGCAAGCCCGCTTGGAAGAATATATTTTTAGCTGTGACGGTGAAGTTATCGAAGATTTGGTGGGTGCGCTGCTAAGACAAAGAGGATTAACTATCGCCCTCGCGGAATCATGTACAGGTGGACTTATTTCGGCCAGGCTGACCGACCTGCCGGGGAGTTCCGTATATTTCAAAGGCGGCGTAGTAGCCTACAGCAATGAATTAAAGCAAAGCTTTCTGGGCGTGCCTCCGGAGGTTCTGGAAAAACATAGCGCTGTCAGTAGAGAGACCGCCTTAGCTATGGCCGGGGGGATCCGCAACAGAGCGTCTTCCGATATAGGCCTGTCCGTTACCGGTATTGCCGGGCCAGACGGCGGCGCCCCGGACAAGCCGCTTGGTTTGGTTTATATAGGCCTGTCTGCTGCAAGCGGCGATCTATGCGGCCGGTATGTTTTTCCCGGCAACCGCGCAGGAGTAAGGCAGGGAACCGTTAATGCGGCGCTGAACACAGTCAGGCGCTTTCTGTCCAAAGCGTGAAGGAGTATTCTTGTTGGAACCCAGGGTTTTAAGTTTTATGCCAGTATAGTTTCAAATTATCCGCTTAAACATTTTAATTATGGGAGTATGATTTAATGACCATTGATCTAAAGGACGTAGTAAGCTTTGGCAATATCGAAATCAACAAGCGTGTAGCGCAGGCCTTAACTGATATGGGCTTTGAAGAACCGACCCCGATCCAGCAAATGGCGATCCCGCTGCTTTATGATGGCAGGGACGTTGTTGGGCAGGCGCAAACCGGTACCGGTAAAACGGCTGCCTTTGGCATACCGATAGTTGAGATGGTAAATAACCGTTATGGCGGCGTGCAGGCCCTGATTATTACACCAACCAGGGAATTAGCCATCCAGGTCGCCGAAGAAATATCAAAGATTGGGAAATACCGGCGGGTGAGAACCCTGCCTATTTACGGGGGTCAGTCAATAGAACGCCAAATCAGGGGGCTAAAGCAAGGGGTACAAGTCGTAATCGGCACTCCTGGCCGGCTGCTGGACCATTTAAACAGAGGTACCCTGCGTCTTGAAAATGTTAAAATGGTTGTCCTGGATGAAGCGGATGAAATGCTGGACATGGGTTTTGTCGAGGATATTGAGTCCATCCTGCAAGCAACGCCTGCACAGCGCCAGACGATGCTTTTCTCCGCGACCATGCCCGACGAAATAAAGCGCCTCTCCAGAAAATACCTGCAAAGTCCGGAATTTATCACGGTCAGCAAGCAAAACCTGACCGTGCCGCAGATTGAGCAGATAGTTTACGAAACCCGCGAGCCTAAAAAACTGGAAAGCCTCTGCCACATTTTAGACTCCAGCAGCATTACCTTATCGATTATATTTTGCAGGACCAAAAGGGGTGTGGATGAACTTGTCGCCGGGCTTCAGGCGCGTGGTTACCAGGCTGCCGCCTTGCACGGCGATCTAAGTCAATACCAGCGCAACCATGTGATGAGACAATTCCGGACCGGACAGATTGATTACCTGGTCGCGACAGATGTGGCGGCCCGGGGGTTGGATATTGAAAACGTCTCTCACGTAATCAACTATGACGTCCCCCAGGATCCCGAATTCTATGTGCACCGTATCGGCAGGACGGGCCGCGCCGGCAAAAGCGGGATCGCCATCACCCTGGTTACCCCAAGAGAATACAAGCAACTAAGACTTATTGAAAATCTCACCAAAACTCGCATCCGCCGTGAAAAACTGCCTTCTCAGGCGGACGTCCACGAGCGAAAAAAAGAAGGCATCATAGATAGGCTCAACTACCTTTTGAGTGAAGGCAAACTGGCTTACTACAGGAATATTGTAGACTCCCTGGTTGATGAATATGATCCCATAGATATTGCCGCCGCAGCCCTTAAAATGTCCCTGGCCTTAGATGATGTCGAGGATATGACGGCTGAGTCTTTCGGCAACACCGGGGCGCGACCGGGGATGGTGAGATTATTTATGACCATCGGCAGGTTAGACAACATTTCACGGGCAGACCTTGTCCGGATCCTGGCGGAAGAGACCGGCATGCCCGAGAGCAGTGTCGGGAATATCAATATTTACGAGAAATTTTCATTTGTTGAAGTATCGGAAGAATGGGCTAACTACGTCATCAGCTGCCTGCACCGTCAGACCATCAGAGGCAGGAGAATAAGTATCGAGCCCGCCCGCGGCAGAAGTTAAACCAGGGTAAATGGTCTTGGGCTGATGCTTTAGCTGGAAGAAACAATATATCATTTTTATTGTTGAGTAGTTCCACTATGGCAGCCAATGTCGCATTTGTGCGAGTGAATTCGCACCTGCATTTGTTGAAGCGCCCTGTGTTTTATTTTATTAGAGATATTTTTAGATTGCTGTTGACACCAGCCAATATTCACCAGTATAATTAACACAAGTAAGCGAACGTATGTTTTGCTTTCATTTAAAGGGGGGATATTGTTGTCGGATAAGCAGAAAGCCCTGGAACTGGCCCTGATGCAAATTGAGAGGCAGTTCGGCAAAGGTTCAATTATGAAGCTTGGCGAGGCATCAGCAAAATTAAACATTGAAGTGATCCCTTCCGGCGCTTTGGCGCTGGATATTGCCCTGGGTGTAGGAGGCCTGCCGCGCGGCAGGGTAGTGGAAATATTCGGGCCGGAGTCTTCCGGCAAAACAACGGTAGCCCTTCACGTTATCGCCGAAGCGCAGAAATTAGGTGGGGCGGCCGCTTTTGTGGATGCGGAGCACGCGCTTGACCCTCTTTATGCCAGAAACTTAGGTGTAGATATTGAAAACCTGCTGGTCTCTCAGCCGGACACCGGTGAACAAGCCCTTGAGATCGCTGAAGCGCTGGTGCGCAGCGGCGCCGTTGACGTAATAGTGATAGATAGTGTGGCGGCGCTGGTACCACGAGCGGAGATTGACGGTGAAATGGGAGACTCCCACGTGGGCCTGCAGGCGCGCCTCATGTCTCAGGCTCTGCGCAAGCTGACCGGAGCTATCAGCAAGTCAAGGACCACTGTGGTTTTCATTAACCAGATCCGTGAAAAAGTGGGTATTGTATACGGTTCACCGGAAACAACCACTGGCGGAAGGGCTCTGAAATTTTATGCTTCGGTCCGGCTGGAGGTGCGCAAACAGGAAAATATTAAACAAGGTACGGATATCATCGGGAGCCGGACCAGGGTCAAGGTTGTCAAAAACAAGGTAGCGCCGCCTTTTAAGCAGGCTGATTTCGATATTATGTACGGAACCGGTATATCGAAGGAAGGCAGCATCCTGGATATCGCCGCCGAAATGAACATCATCAACAAGAGCGGAGCTTGGTATTCCTATGGAGATGAAAGGTTGGGCCAGGGTAGAGAAAATGTCAAGGAGTATCTGAAGGAGCACCCTGAGGTAACCAAAGAGGTCGAGCTTAAAGTCAGGCAAGCTTTGAACGTTGGCGGAGCTAAAGATGCCCATGCAGCCGCTCCCGGGGAAAGCGGCGCATAATAGTGAATTCTGAAGTCGATAAAGCAATATCCTTTGCCTGCCGGGTTCTGGCCTATCGCCGGCGAACCGCCCGTGAACTGACCGAAAAACTTGAAAAGCAAGGCTTTGCTGCTGAAGTCAACCGCAGCGTGATTGACACCATGTCGCGATACGGTTACATTGACGACAAGGCTTACGCCCGTCTATGGATAGAACAAAGACTCTATAAAAGAGGTTTTCCCGGACTCAAGCGTGAGCTGCTGCAAAAAGGTGTTGACACCTGCATTATTGATGAAACCATTGCGGAAGCAGGCCCGGAGGCGGAATTCAAAGCAGCGTTCCTATTGGCCTTAAAGAAAGCAACTCAAAGCGGCGGCGCCTGTTCTTACCCACGGTTGGCCCGGTTTCTGCAAAACAGGGGATATTCTTACGAGTCAATCAGCAGAGTCGGTCGCACCATCACTGATAACGGGGCTAAACCTTGACAGTTTTTTAAAAAACCTGTACAATATAGGCTGGTAGAAAATAGAATTAGATACTACTTGTACGGGTTTTATAATAGATAAAATCCTATAGTTTCGGGGGTAGGAGATATAGCCGGGAGTTTATTTTCGGCTATTAAGATAGTGTCCGTTATTGGGGCTATTTACTTACCTTTATCTGGACAAGTATAAAAGTAGTGTCTTGTGTTTTCTGCCGAGTTTCTAGCTCGGTTTTTTTTATGGTTGCAGGTCATTTATATTAAAAGGAGGTGAATTTAATGGACATGAATACGGTTCTAATTATTGTAGGAGCCGCAATCGCGGCTTTTGTTGTGGGTTATTTACTCAGGAAATACCTGGCTGAAGCAAAAATCGCTTCAGCAGAGTCTGAAGCAAAAAAAATACTGGAAGAAGCCGAGAAAGAAGCCGAGGCCAGGAAAAGGGAAGCTATTCTGGAGGCCAAGGAAGAAGTCTTAAAATTACGTAACGATATTGAAAGGGAAAACAGAGATCGCAGGAATGAACTCCAGCGATTGGAGCGACGACTGGTTCAAAAAGAAGAGACCCTGGACCGCAAGGTCGATGCGTTAGAAAAAAAGGAAGAAAATCTGACCAGGAAAGAGTCGGAAATAGAAGCTGTCAAAGGTCAGCTTACAACGCTCTACAACCGCCAGGTAAGTGAGCTTGAACGTATCTCCGGCTTGACTTCCGAGGAAGCAAAACAGATTCTTCTTTCGGATATTGAAAAAGAAATCCAGCATGATGCGGCTATAATGATTAAAGAAATTGAAGGCAAGGCCAAAGAGGAAGGGGATAAGCGTGCCCGGGAGATTATATCCCTGGCTATTCAGAGGTGCGCCGCAGATCACGTCGCTGAAGCGACGGTGGCAGTGATTCCACTGCCGGGTGATGAAATGAAAGGGCGCATTATCGGGCGCGAGGGTAGGAATATCCGCGCTTTTGAAACCTTAACCGGGATTGACTTGATTATTGACGATACTCCGGAAGCTGTAATTCTGTCCGGTTTTGATCCGATTCGCCGGGAGGTAGCCCGGATTGCTTTGGAAAAGCTGATTGTGGATGGGAGGATTCACCCGGCTCGCATTGAAGAGATGGTGGAAAAGGCTCAAAAGGAGGTTAACAACCAAATCAGGGAGGCTGGTGAACAGTCCACCTTTGAGACTGGCGTGCACGGCATTCACCCTGAGCTTATTACCCTCCTGGGCAGGCTGAAATTCCGCACCAGCTATGGTCAGAATGTTCTAAAACACTCCATTGAGGTAGCCCATCTGTCCGGTCTGATGGCGGCCGAATTGGGCGTTGATGTACAACTGGCCAAGAGAGCAGGCCTTTTGCACGACATTGGTAAGGCTGTGGACCATGAGGTGGAGGGACCACATGTAACCATAGGTGTAGATTTGGCTAAAAAATATCGTGAGGGGCATGATGTTATTCATGCCATTGCAGCTCACCACGGCGATGAAGAACCTCAGACCATTGTCGCGGTGCTGGTCCAGGCGGCTGACGCAATTTCCGCGGCCCGGCCAGGCGCGCGCCGTGAAACTTTGGAAGCATACATCAAGCGTTTAACTAAACTTGAGGAAATTGCCAACTCCTTTGATGGTGTTGAAAAATCCTTTGCCATTCAGGCCGGCCGTGAAGTACGCATAATGGTCAAGCCGGATAAAGTGGATGACCTGGGAGCCGTCCGATTGGTCCGTGATATTACCAAAAAAATAGAAGGTGAGTTAGACTACCCCGGGCAGATTAAAGTTGTCATCATCAGGGAAACCAGGGTGGTAGAATACGCCAAATAACTTTAAGCAAACAGGCGCCTGTAATTTATGAAGTATTATTGAGCTTGTAACTATCGGCCTAATTGGCCGGTTTTTTTTGTTGTCAGAAAAGCAAATCCCAGAAAATATTGTAAAAAAGAACTGGCTGATGTGTAAGCAATGCGCGGGAATGATTCAAATGTGTGCTTATTTATCCAACATTCCTAGATATTTTAAACACGTGACAAGAAAAAAAAGCAGGAAAACTCTATTCAAAACAGAATCTCTACATATTGCGCAGGTCATAAGGAAGGTGACAGTTTTGGCATTCCGGTACAAAGGCAACAGGGGTAATGTTACAGACAGCGTTGGCCTGTTGATTTCAATTTTAGTCAGATATCCTGAAGTAGCTACCATTAATTTCGATCCTGAAAACCATTTGCTTAAATTTACCTTTATATACTCTCAGTCGCTTGGCAAAAATGAATTGGACAACCTGCACGATAAGCTCATGGACAGTATTGAAGTATATAATTTACTGGAAGGCAAGGAGCCTAAATTTGTCTCTTTAAACCACCAAGTTTGCAGCAACTTGACCATGATCGAAATACAGAGGGATGTAGATACCCTGGTTCAGGAAGAGATCACTCTCATCGTGAATCTCTTTCATCAGTACCTCCATAACAACCTGGTGACGGAAGATAATGAACAATTAGTCGAAGAAGATCTAATTGCCCAGGATGAATTAATTGAACACATGCTTGAGAATATCAAGTGCTCGAAACAGGAAAAATCTCTTTTTGCCTTTCGTGAGGAAGGCAGGGTGCTTGTTTTTAATAAATGATTGGGGGTTTTGGGCTTTTGCGCCTGCTGATGATAGGAGATGTGGTCGGGCGTGCGGGGCGCCGGGCCGTTAAGGTTAACCTGGAAGACTTAAAAAGGGAATTTAACCTCGATTTGGTTATAGCTAACGGGGAAAATGCCGCCGGCGGCGCCGGTATTACCAGGGAAACTGCGCAGGAATTGTTTGCATCCGGGGTTGATGTTCTAACCATGGGTAACCATGTCTGGAATGTCAAAGATGCCATTAATTACATTGAGCATGAGAAAAGAATCATCAGGCCGGCAAACTACCCGCCCGGTACACCGGGCGCCGGATCCAATATATTTGAAACCCGCCGGAAGGTTAAAGTTGGTGTAATCAACCTGGCCGGGCGGGTTTTCCTTCAGTCTCTTGACTGCCCTTTCCGCAAGGCGGATGAAGCCTTAGCCAGAATAAAGAAAACCACTGACATTGTTGTGGTTGATTTCCATGCCGAGGCCACTTCGGAGAAGGTAGCCATGGGATGGTACCTGGCGGGCAGGGTATCTGCTGTCGTGGGAACGCATACCCACATTCAGACCGCCGATGAACGCATTTTACCCGGCGGCACAGCCTACCTTACCGATTTAGGCATGACCGGCCCGCGAGATTCAGTGATTGGTGTAAAAAAGGAAACTGTTATTGACAAATTCATTTCCCAAATGCCTCAACGCTTTGAAGTAGCAAACGGACCTTATCAGTTTAACGCGGCTTTACTGGAAATTGACGAATATAATGGTGAGGCTTCTTCTATCAAACGGATCCAAAATTACGAATAAAATATTTCAATAATTAAGCACGAGTTTTTATTTAAGTCTTCTCAAAAGGAATTTTCCAGCCATTAGCGAATATAATTTCTTACAGGGAGTTCGGGACAACAAATCTATCACAGTCATGAAGGAGGTTGCTTGAGTGGATGTATTAAAGGTTTCAGCAAAATCCAACCCAAACTCTGTCGCTGGCGCCTTGGCAGGTGTACTCCGGGAACGTGGTTGCGCCGAAATGCAAGCCATTGGAGCGGGCGCACTCAACCAGGCAGTAAAAGCTGTAGCAATTGCAAGAGGCTTTGTGGCGCCAAGTGGTGTTGACCTGATCTGCATTCCGGCATTCACCGATATCATCATTGACGGGGAAGAAAGAACAGCAATCAAGCTGATCGTGGAGCCCAGGTAAGCGTATGTTTTTATCCGCCAGCTAACCAGGACCTGTTTATTCAAAAGGATAAACAGGTTTTATTATATTTGCGGGGGAATTGACTCTTGGTCTATCAGGTTAATAGAAGAGCGGCAGAACTGCACAGGCAGAGTGTGGTGGTAGACGCTCACTGCGACACCTTGACCGCGCTGCCGCAGCAAAATAGACGTCTTGGCCAGTCAACCGGCCGCGGTCATCTAGACCTGCCTCGCTTAAAGATGGGCGGCGTAAAATTGCAGTTCTTTGCCGCTTTTATCTCTCCGGAATATAAACAAGAGCCGCTGAAGCGGGCTCTGGAACTGGTTGATATTTTTCTGGAAGAAATGGCTGAAAACACAAAAGATGTCCAGCATGTAAAAAATCTGGACGAAATATACCAGGCCTGCAATTCCGGTAAAGTCGCCGCCCTGCTCACCGTGGAGGGCGGTGAATGCCTGCAGGGCAGCGCCGGGGTCCTGCGGCAACTATATATTTTGGGTGTACGAGGCCTTACCTTGACCTGGAATAACCGCAATGAACTGGGTAACGGGGTCAACGCAATGGAAACCGCAGGCTTAACCGCTTTTGGCTTCAATGTGGTAGAAGAGCTAAACCGCCTGGGAGCCCTGATAGATGTTTCCCACCTGTCGGAAGAAGGGTACCGGGACGTTCTGCGATATTCCATTCATCCGGTTATCGCGTCACACTCCAATTGCAAAGCTCTCTGCAACCACCCCCGCAACCTGAGTGATGAACAAATCAGATTGCTTGCTGAAAATGGCGGGGTGCTGGGGATAACCTTGGTACCGGACTTTTTAGGTGGAAGTAAGCCTTCCCTAAAAGAGGTACTTGACCATATTGACCACGCCGCAGCTGTCGGAGGTATAGACTGTGTGGGGCTTGGTTCTGACTTTGACGGTACAGGTACCCCGGCGGTAGGACTGGAGGATTGTTCCTGCTGGCCTGCTTTAACCGCCGGCCTAATCGATAGAGGATACTGTGACGGAGATGTTAAAAAAATAATTGGTGAAAATTTTTTAAGAGTAATCGGGCAGGTTTTAAAATAAATAATGTCGAAGTTCAAAGGGCGGTGATGTTAATGGAGGTTGACCTGCATGTCCATACCAATTATTCAGACGGCACGGAGAGTCCGGATGAAGTCACAGCAAAAGCAAAAGCAATGGGCCTGGGCGCAATAGCCATTACAGACCATGACACGCTGGAAGGAATTGAGCCTGCTATAACAGCCGGGAGACAGCATAACCTTGAAATTATCCCTGGTATTGAGCTTGGCTCGCAGTATCAAGGTCAGGACGTTCATATATTAGGATACCTGGTCGATGCGCAACACCGGGAGTTACTGGCAAGGCTTTCGTCAATCCGTAGTGACCGGGAGTTGCGCATGGAAAACATGGTGAAAAAACTGCAAGATTTAGGCTTTCCGGTTAACCTGGACCGGGTCCGGGCTATCGCAGGCATTGGTTCGTTGGGCCGTCCCCACCTTGCCGCAGCCATGGTGGAAACAGGTAGGGTAAAGACTATGTCCGAGGCTTTTGAACTTTATATAGGGCACGGGCGACCGGCTTACGTACCCCGCGCCAGACTCACTCCGGCAGAGGCGATCCATCTGATCCGCGCTTGCGGAGGGGTTGCTGTCCTGGCTCACCCCGGCCTGCTCAGCGATCAAGCGCCGCTAGAAGAGTTGATAGATGAGCTGATAAAAGCAGGAATCGCCGGTCTGGAGGCCCATCATCCGGCGCACGACAGGGAGCTGGCCGGTTATTATGAGAGACTGGCCCGCAGAAAAGGCTTAATTGCCACCGGCGGTTCGGACTACCACGGTCCGGAGCGCTATGCCGAAAGCAGACTGGGTTTGGTTGCTGTGCCTTACGGAGTAATTGAGGCTTTAAAAGCAAAAAGAGCGTGCGCTTCTTAATTTCGGGAGGTAATTATGGAGATAGCAAGGAGAATGCAAAGCCTGTCTTCAGGTGTTTTTAACGAGATGGAAATACGCAAAAAAACTGTTGAGGCCAGAGGCGTAGAGGTTATCAACCTTGGAGTGGGTAGTCCCGACCAACCCCCTGCGCCCCACATCGTTGAGGCTCTCCGCAAGGCAGTCAGCGACCCGAAAAATTATTCTTATTCTCTGGGTGGGACACCCCGCCTGCATAAGGCCTTATCTGGTTGGTATAAAAAACGTTTTCATGTAGACCTTGACCCTGACCGCGAGATCCTGGTGCTGATGGGTTCCCAGGATGGTCTCGCTCATTTGGCCATGGCTTATGTTAACCCGGGAGATCTGGCCCTGGTACCCGACCCTGGATACCCAATTTACAGCTTCAGCATTCAGATGGCAGAGGGAAACATTTATCCTCTTCCCCTCCTGGCAAAAAACCGGTTCCTGCCTGATCTTTCCCAAATTCCGGAGGAAATTGCCGCCAAGGCCAAAATGATGTGGCTTAATTACCCCAATAACCCGGTTGCCGTTTCAGCTGATTGGGAATTTTTTGGACAAGTGGTAGAGTTTGCGCGCAAATATGACATCCTCGTCTGCCATGACGTGGCCTACGCCGAACTGGCTTACGACGGTTTTAAACCTATGAGCTTTTTGGAAGTCCCCGGCGCAAAGGAAGTGGGGGTTGAGTTCTACTCACTTTCCAAGACCTACAATATGGCTGGCTGCAGGGTCGGCTTTGCCGTAGGCAATGAAAAGGCCATATCCAATCTGGCCCTGGTCAAATCCAACATTGATTACGGAGTGTTTTTTGCGGTCCAGGAAGCTGCTGTAGCAGCCCTGACCGGTCCGCAGGAATGCGTCAAAGAGAATGCGCGTACCTATCAGAGGCGCCGCGATGTGCTTGTTGACGGACTGGCCAAGTTGGGTTGGCAGATGCCCAAGCCCAACGCGTCCATGTTTTTATGGGCGCCAATTCCACGCGGGTATACTTCCTCCAGCCATTTTGCCGCCGACCTGCTGGAAAGAGCCGGCATAATTGTTATTCCCGGTATCGCTTTCGGTGAGATGGGAGAGGGTTACGTCAGGATTGCCCTGGTCAAAGACGAAATCATGCTGGCTGAGGCAGTACAGAGGATTGGTCAAAATTTTAATTTCCTTTAGCAATCACTTAGTGAGGGAACCTGCTCAAATGTCTATTAGCCTTCAAGCCGGCATATACTAGGATCGAAACACCTGGTGAGGAGATGCCGCCGTGGAAGAAAGGATGGATGTTGATTTCTTAAGGGATAGGGTCCTTGAGCTTGAGGAAAAAGTTGAACAGCTCAGGTTAAGCCGGAGAGTACTCATGAACTTGATTGAAAAAATTGAAAAGGATAAAGCTGGATTTTTATCCCGCCTGGAAAGGGAAAATCGTAAACTTCAACATAACAATTATCGCTATGCCCAACGGTTATTACATAAAAACAGGCAGATAGTGGAGTTGGAGTCAAAACTTCAGGATGGCGCCTCTCAAAATTTTCGCAAATAAATAATCTATCCACAGATATATACACAGGATGGCAATAATTGTTAGTATTAGCATAATACGCCTTGATTAAGGTTTAATCGACAAGCAATAGACCCGGGGGGGTCTTTTTTTTGGTCATATATGGTATAATGCTATATATTACAAATATTATGAATGGCGGCGGTTTTGGTGCGAATAGCCGTGATTGACGGGCAGGGCGGAGGTATAGGCAAACACCTTACTGAAAGACTGCGCCGGGAATTACCTGAAAATATTGAGTTTTTGGCCCTCGGAACCAATGCTCTGGCCACTTCCGTGATGTTGCGGGCAGGCGCCAACGAAGGAGCAACCGGCGAAAATGCCGTGCTCTACAATTCCTTACGGGTTGACATCATTGTCGGGCCAATCAGCATTCTTTTTCCAAATGCCATGCTGGGTGAGTTGACTCCCAAAATGGCGGAAGCCATTGCTTCCAGTCCCGCCCGCAAGGTGCTCCTGCCGCTTAGCCGCTCCGGCATTGATATTGTCGGCTTAAAGGCTGAGCCGTTACCGCACCTGATCGAAGAATTGGTTAAAAAGGTAAAGGATATTATTACATGATAAATAGTTCTTGCTCTGCAGGATAATGGTAGATGATGTGGAATATGAAAAATTAAATTGCCGCAGTCGCCCTTTTGGGTGTAATTGGGGAATCAGGTGCGATACCTGAGCGGTCCCGCCACTGTAACCGGTTACGCGCACAGCGCTTTAATGCCCGGCCAGGCTTATTAAAGGGGAGTAAATGCGGGTAAACGGAAGCCAGGATACCTGCCTGCGGGTAACGACCGGACTTCCTTCGAGGTAAAGGGGACGGCGGGTAAAATTGCTTTACACAAACCCCGTTCCTTTAAGGAGGCGGGGTTTTACTATGGTAAGCCCATTTAAAGTATTGATCGGCTGGTGGATTATGAAAGGTAAACTTATCCTGGTATTGGGAGGAGCCCGCAGCGGTAAAAGCGAGCTGGCTGAGAACATAGCTTCACGGCTTGGAGGGGCTGTTAAATATATTGCCACTGCCACAATACAAGACCCGGAAATGGCTGAAAGGGTCAAACTGCACCAGGGACGAAGGCCTGCATCCTGGCTCACGTTCGAAGAACCGACAAATATCCTTGGGGTTTTAAAAAATGGAAAGCAGGGCGATGTGTTTCTTCTGGACTGCGCCACCCTTTGGCTTACCAATCTTCTTTTGGCAGAAAACCTGCCACGCTGCGGAGCTGCGACTGCTGAAAAGCAGGAATATATCCTTGGGCAGGCTCAAGCCGCAGCCGAAACGATTCACCAGGGCCACCACCTGATTATCGTTTCAAGCGAAGTCGGGTTGGGCCTGGTTCCGGACTATCCCTTAAGCAGGACGTTCCGGGATCTGGCAGGAAAGGTCAATCAGCTTCTGGCCTCAAAGGCGGACCAGGTCTACTTAACAATAGCCGGGCTTCCTCTGGAGATAAAGTCGCTGGCAGAGCAAAAATGGAGTGATTGATTATGTCGGCCAAAACGATCATGATTCAGGGAACAGCTTCACACGTAGGCAAGAGCGTTCTGGTTGCTGCGCTTTGCCGCATTTTTAAACAGGACGGTTACCGTGTCGCCCCTTTTAAGTCACAGAACATGGCCCTGAATTCCTTTGTCACCAGAGACGGCGGTGAAATGGGGCGGGCTCAGGTGGTGCAGGCCGAAGCTGCGGGTCTGGAGCCTTCTGTTGACATGAACCCGATTCTGCTCAAACCTACCGGACACGCATCGTCCCAGGTGGTGGTCCTGGGCAAGCCGGTGGGCAACCTGTCCGCCATGGGTTACCATACGGATTACGCGCCTAAAGCCCTGGCAATAATCGAAGGAGCTCTGAACCGGCTGCTTGCGGCAAATGACATGGTGGTGATCGAAGGCGCCGGAAGCCCGGCTGAAGTCAATCTTCAGGAGCACGAAATTGTCAACATGCGTATCGCCAGGATGGCGCAAGCCCCGGTTTTGCTCGTAGCCGATATTGATAAAGGGGGAGCCCTGGCCTCAGTAGTAGGCACCCTGGAACTGATAGCTCCCGACGACCGCGCGCGTGTACGCGGAATTATTATCAACAAATTCCGCGGTGATATCAGCCTCTTTCAACCCGCGGTGAAATTTTTGGAAGAGAAAACCGGTAAACCGGTAATCGGGGTGGTCCCTTATTTTCAGGGGTTCAGGGTTCAGGAGGAGGATACCATACCTGAGGATAGAAGCCGTGCCGAACTGGTCGAAGAACAGGGCTGGGTTGATATAGCGGTTGTTAATCTACCGCACATCTCCAATTTCACGGACTTTGACCCGCTGGAGGACGAGCCTGACGTCAGGCTCCGGTACGTAAGCAAGGGAAGCAACCTGGATGAACCGGATTTAATCATCCTGCCGGGCAGCAAGAATACCATCGGCGACCTGGCATTCCTGAACCGTTCCGGATTAGCGGCGCAGATCGTTGAGTTTTACCGCAGGGGAACCCCTGTCATCGGCATCTGCGGGGGGTTTCAGATGCTGGGCAGGGAACTAAATGACCCTCTGCATACCGAGTCTGAAATTCCACGCCTAGACGGGCTTGGGCTCCTGGACACTTCAACTACTTTTGCTCCGGAAAAAATCACCACCCAGGTGGAGGCTGAAGTTGCCGGTTCCGGGCTTTTTCTTTGCGAAACCTCAGACAACAGGATTAACGGTTACGAGATCCATATGGGCAGAACCGAACTGGCCCCGGACGTGAGGCCCGCCTTTACCATACTGGTACGCTCAGGAGAAAAGGTTTTCTTTCCAGACGGAGCCGTAAGCCCGGACGGCCTTGTTTTCGGCACTTATATCCACGGTATCTTTGACAGTGATTCCTTCCGCAGGCGCCTGATTAACACTCTGCGCAGGAGAAAAGGGCTTGAACCCCTGCAGGCCTCCGATACCCTTTTGGTCCACGAACAGAGGGAGAGAGATTTTGACAAGCTGGCAGCTGTTGTCCGGAGCAGTCTGGCTATGGAAAAGATTTATGGCCTGCTTGGCATGGAGGGACCTATCTGCCATGGGTAAATTGAAATGCCTATAAACGCCGGACTTCTTATATTTGCCGCCTACCTGTTGGACCTGGTTTTGGGAGACCCGCATGGTTGGCCCCACCCGGTGGTTTTGATCGGCAAGGTCATCTCCAGCCTGGAAGCTGGGGTGCGGCGTTTTTTCAGGAGTCCCGCGGCTCTGCTGGTATGCGGCGCTATGGTGGCGGTCATAGTTGCCGGGGGCAGCTGGCTGGTAACCGCCTGCCTGGTCAGGTGGTCCTATGCAATAAACTACTGGTTTGGCTCTGTCCTTACCGTTTGGATTATTTACACCACAATCGCAGCCAAAAGTCTGGCCGCGGCAGCCTGTGATGTTTACAACTCTTTGCAAAAGGGCAATTTGGCCGAAGCCCGCCGCAAGGTGGGATGGATTGTCGGACGGGACACAGAGCAAATGGATGCCGCTGACGTCACCAGGGCCACGGTTGAAACCGTCGCCGAGAATATTGTTGACGGAATTGTTTCACCCCTTTTTTATGCCCTGCTGGGCGGCGCTCCACTGGCTATGGCTTACCGGGCGATCAATACCCTGGACTCGATGCTGGGCTATAAAAACGAACGTTATATAAATTTTGGCAAAGCCTCCGCCCGCCTTGACGATATAGCCAATTATATCCCGGCAAGAATCACCGGCTTTCTGATCCTGGCAGCTTCCTGGCTGCTCGGGATGAACACCAAAGGAGCAATTTCGTCGATGCGCAGAGACTCTTCCAGTCACCCCAGCCCCAACAGCGGTATCCCCGAGGCTGCCGTTGCCGGCTCACTGGAGATAAGATTGGGCGGATTGAATTACTACCAGGGCAGCCCTTCTTTCAGGGCCTACATGGGGGAGGATTTGGCTCCCCTCAAACCGTTTCATATTCTGCAAACCGTCAAGATTATGTACGTAACAGCAACTTTAACAGCAGGTCTGGGCCTTGCGGGCTGGTACCTGCTGATATAGGAGCGACCTCATGTCAAGCATACCCAGGCTGCTGATTGCCGGCACCCATAGCGGGGTAGGGAAAACCACCTTATCCACAGCTATCATGGCCTCGCTAAATAAGCGTGGTTTAAACGTACAACCCTTTAAGGTGGGTCCCGACTATATTGACCCTGGATATCATAACGCTGTCACCGGCCGTGTGTGCCGCAACCTGGACTGGTGGATGCTGGGTGAAGAAACGTTGCGGGAACTTTTCATTCGCTCAGCGGCAGACGCCGATATATCCATTATCGAGGGAGTGATGGGACTATATGACGGGATCGGCGCGACTGCTAACAGCAGTTCCGCCCATGTGGCCAAAATCCTTGAGACCCCGGTAATTTTGGTCCTTGACGCCCGTTCCATGGCGCGCAGCGCCGCCGCGGTTGTTTTGGGCTATCAACAGATGGACCCCGCTGTCAACATCCGTGGCGTCATCCTTAACCGCGTATCCAGCCTGAGGCACTACCGGATATTAAAAGAAGCAATCGAGTCTAACTGTCGGATCCCTGTTGTCGGCTATGTTTACCGTCAACCGGATATTCAGCTCCCGGAAAGACACCTGGGGCTGTTGCCAACCACGGAAAAATCAAGATTGCCGGAACACTTGACAGCAATGCAGCAAGCTGTGGAGGAAGGGATCGATTTTGCACATCTAATCGCCCTGGCGGGGGAAACAGTAAGCTTGCCGAAACCTGGCAGGCGAGTTTTCCCGGATATGCCTGGAGAGCGCCGGGTAAGGCTGGGTCTGGTGCAGGACCGGGGTTTTAATTTTTATTACCAGGACGCCCTTGACCTGCTCACAGCATTTGGCGCTGAACTGGCGCCGTGCAGTCCACTGAGCGGGCAAGGACTGCCTGCCAACCTGCATGGTCTCTATATAGGGGGAGGCTTCCCGGAAATGTTTCTTGAAGAACTGTCCCGCAACACCCTCTTCCAGAAAGACCTGAAAGCCGCGGTCACCTCCGGCATGCCCGTATATGCTGAGTGCGGCGGCTTAATGTACCTGACCACATCCATTGTGGACTTTAGCAACCGCAAGTACCCCGCGGCAGGCCTTATTGACGGCTGCTGCAGGATGGGGCAAAAGCGGGCAGGTCTTGGTTACGTCACCGCTAAAGCCCTGGATGACAACATCATATGCAGCCGGGGCGTTTCTTTGCGCGGCCATGAGTTTCATTATTCGACGTTGGAGCTTGGACGGGAATATCAAAGAGCCTACCGGCTGGCCAAATGGGGAGAGCAAACTGCCTGGCAGGACGGAGTAATAACTGCGAATATTCTGGCATCGTACGTCCACCTGCATTTTGCCGGCTGTCCGGATACGGCCGGAAGACTGATCGAAAGCTGTGAAAAATATAAAAACTCCTGGTAGCTGAGCAAGAAACGGAAGCAGGGGGACGGTTCTTTTGCTTCCTTGAAAATAACTGTACAGCCGTTCAGCCCACAGAGTGAATCCCGAAAATGCAGGTGCGAATTCATTCGCGCAGAAGTTACATTAGACCCCATGCCGCCTGCGGCGGTACCAGCAGAAAATGAAAATTTATATTTTCAGGATAGCAGTTCAAGTCCGGCGCTAATGCGCCGTGTGCGATTGAAATCGCACCTGCAGTACTTGTGTTTTCATGATCCGTAGCGCCGCGATAACGGCGTGGTAAACTATCCCAAGAATAAATACTTTCTAAATTAAATACCTCTTCAAACCGGGAGGCCGTTTTGAAAAGTATCCTTTTAGCTTTTTATCAGTTAACAAGACTGCCCCTGCCAAATGTAGATTTTGACGAAAAAGCTTGCGGCCGGTCCACCCTTTATTTCCCTGCCGTGGGATTGTTTTTAGGAGTCCTGTTGGCCTCTCTGGCATGGGCGGCAGGATTTTTATTCCCTGCGGGGATCAAGGCTGCGCTGATTGTCGTTGGTATGGTTGTCCTGACCGGCGGCATGCACCTGGACGGCTTTATGGACAGTGTCGACGGCCTTTTTAGCGGGCGGCCGCGGGAAAGAAAGCTTGAGATTATGCGGGACAGCAGGGTAGGAGCTTTTGGCGTTATCGGAGTAATATGCCTGCTGTTATTGAAATACAACCTCTTGCTCGAGCTTCCGGACGGTGTTTTATTTAAAGTCCTGCTGGTCCTTCCTGCGATAAGCAGGTGGGGCATGTCCATTGCTGTTATAGCCTTTCCTTATGCCAGACCGGATGGGCTCGGAAAAGTTTATGCCGTACAGTCAGGCAGCAGGGAGCTGGCAGGCTCAACCATTATTACCGCTGTTGCGGTCGCATTGATTCTAGGGCTGCAGGGGGCCTGGCTGGTGGCGCTGGCGGCTTTTGCCGCCTGGGTGGCAGGCAAAAAGATTGTCAAGGAGTTGGGCGGGTTAACCGGTGACACCTACGGGTTTATCAATGAACTGCTTGAGGTGGTCCTGCTCCTGGCGGTTTACCCCATACTCCGGTGGACCTGCGGCTTTCATTCTGTTTTCTAGCTGCCAATATACAGGCGCTTGTTTCATTTTGAAAGGAGTCATGCAAGTTGCCTCTGGAACACACACACGGCGG
This sequence comes from Pelotomaculum sp. FP, assembly GCF_004369245.1. Taxonomy (NCBI): domain Bacteria; kingdom Bacillati; phylum Bacillota; class Clostridia; order Eubacteriales; family Desulfotomaculaceae; genus Pelotomaculum; species Pelotomaculum sp. FP. The sequence continues at coordinate 88,716 of NZ_QFGB01000010.1, forward strand.
AAACCTGAATAAAGCCGCCCGTAAGTACGGTCTGCCGGTCAAAGATATTACGGATTTCAGCGCCAATATCAATCCCCTTGGGCCCTCCCGCAAGGCGCTTTCAGCCATATCGAAAAACCTTGACCTGATTTCCGCTTACCCGGATCCGGACTGTACTGAACTTAAGTCTGAACTGGCAAAATATCTGGGGATAAAAGAAGAAAGGCTGCTGATGGGTAACGGGGCAGCTGAACTGGTTTACCTGCTGGTCCGCGTACTGAGGTGCAGGAGGGCGCTTATCCCGGTACCGACTTTTTGCGAATATGCCCTTGCGGTTTTGTGCCAGGGGGGCGAAGTGCTTGAACTGCCCATGTCCGAAGAAAACGGCTTCAGGCTTCCGGTTGACGAGATCATCGCCTCATTGCCTGACGCAGACCTCCTTTTTCTGTGCAACCCCAATAACCCCACCGGGCGGTTAACCGGCCGCAAAACAATCCTGACCATTCTTGAAAAAGCGTGTTTGCACGGTGTTATGGTCCTCATAGATGAAGCGTTTATGGATTTTGTCCCCAGGCGGGAGTTTTTTTCTGTTATCAAAATGGCCGGACAACAACCCAACCTGGCGGTCCTTTACTCCATGACCAAATTCTTTGGCATCCCCGGTCTGCGCTTGGGGGCGATAGCCGGGCCCGGGGAGCTGCTGTCCCGCATGAGCGCCGCCAGGGACCCCTGGAATGTTAATGTACTGGCCCAGGTTGCCGGCGTAGCCGGCTTGATGGATTACCAACACATGCGGGATACCTGCCGAATAGTAAACTGTGAAAAGAAATTTCTTTTCGGACAGCTTGCCTCACTGCCCGGTGTTCAACCACTGCCCGCAGCCGCTAATTTTATCCTGGCAGATGTTGCCGGCAGTGGGTTCACTTCATTTGAATTAACCGAACTGCTGGGCAGGCAGGGGGTGCTGGTCAGGGAATGCTCTGATTTTAACGGGCTGGCCGGTCGTTTTTTGCGACTGGCAGTAAAAACTCGCCCGGAAAACGAGAAGCTGTTGCTGGCTCTTAAAGCAATAGTACAGGGAGAGAATAAATGAGCTGCCGTGTGTACTTAATCAGACATGGGGAAACAGAGTGGAATAACACCATGAAGTTCCAGGGAGTGACCGACATACCGTTGTCGGAGCGTGGCCGCCGGCAGGCGGTTAGCCTGGGTAAACGGCTGGCGGCACTGAAGCTTGACGCGTTTTATGCCAGCGACCTGGTCAGAGCGCGTGAAACAGCAACAATTATCTCCAGCCGGCACGGCATGTCCATTGTGACTGTCCCCGCACTAAGAGAGCTGAATTTTGGAGCCTGGGAAGGGTTAACCATTGCAGAAATAAAAGAGCTTTTTGCCGGTGAAATAGAACAATGGTGGGAAAACCCGTTTTCAATCAGGATCCCGGGCGGTGAAACCTACAATGAATTGATTGAAAGGTCCGTTAACGCCATCAAGGAGATTATAGCGCGGCACAGCGACGGCCGGATAGCGGTAGTGTCCCACGGGGGTCCAATCAGAAGCATCGTGGGCAGCGTTCTGGAAATGGATTTGGGTAAATACTGGCGGCTGGGACTTCATAACGGGTCTTTGAGTATCCTTGACTTCACCGGTTGGGAGTACGGAATTCTTACGCTTTTCAACGACTGCTCCCATTTAGCCGGCAACAATGCCGGCAGTTCTTATTAGTAAGCCATTGGCTTAAATGACAAATTGTAACATTATTTGCTCTTGCAATTTAATATGTCTGTTATTACCATTAATAGTGACAGATTGTTTTATAACGCCCAAATGATAAACATTATCCGAAGTCATTTTACCTATGGCCATGTTGGCTATGGTAACTTGACCGGCAGGGTGCATACCGGAAACGGTCGTGCCTCCCATTGTGGAAAGGATAGTATATGTTGGGGTTTATAAAGCCCTTCATTGCAATTTATTTCACAATGAAGGGCTTATTCTTTATTCCAAAAGCATCGCTTTAGTGGCATCGAAAAAGCGCAATACAGCCGGCGGAGGTGTCTAACGGCTCCAAAGCAGGGTTTTATTAATGCGATATAGGGTTCATTACTCAAAAAAGCATGTGGTCTACTAATATTATTTCTAGGGGGAGAAGAGTTGAAAAAAGCAGCAATGAAGATGGTTCTTTCTTTGTTTCTGGCACTGTCTCTAACTCTTACAACAACGTCTCTGCCGTTATCGGTCAATGCAAATTATAACGGCATAAATGAAAAGAACCAAAAAAGCAATGAAACCGGCGCTCCAAGCATACAAGAAGATGTATATGCCGGCAGGGACGGGGAGAATGGCAGTTTAGACCAAGGCGTTGCAGATGAAGTTTACACACAGATGCAGTTTGACCCTCTTTGGCCGTTAGAGCTGAACGAGTATAAAACCGACCGCTTTATCGTTAAATACAAAAGCGCCAAAAGCAAGGGCGGCCTGGCCGTTTTTTTAGGTCAAGATTTGAAAGAAATAAGAAATATCAACAACAGCAAGTTTAAAAGCTTTAATGTCATAACGACAAAAACAAAGATGAGGAAAGAAGATTTCATAGCGAAAGTAAAAAGTAAAAATGCAGAAAGCGAAATTGAATACATTCAGCCTGATTATAAGCTGACGGCAGCATCGCTGGATGCGGAAATAGATGCACAGCAAAACGAGCAGGACATAACTGATGCAGTGCAACAGGATGGGAGTCCAGACTATCAAGCTGGACAAGCTAGCGCCCGGCCGGGAGAAGAAAACTTGCCGGAATTCCTGCAAGGACTTCCACCCAATGACCCGATGGTAGAACAATGGCTAACAACCTACCAAGCAAAAAAAGAAGCGCGGAAAAATACAGCCGATGCCGGAACGCCGGTGAACATGGCTGATGTCAATATAAAAGCCGCCTGGGGAAAATCTCAGGGAGAGGGAGCCATAGTCGCCATATTTGATACAGGAATAGACATCACCCATAAGGATTTATCGCAGAGAATTTGGACAAACCAAACCGAAACACCCGGCAATGGGACCGATGACGACGGCAACGGCTACATCGACGACATAAACGGCTGGAACTTCAGTGACGATAACAGCCAAGTGCACATGCATGGCCAGGAATACGATGAATGGCACGGGACGCATCTTGCAGGTATCATTGCCGGGGCAGCGCCTGAAGCAAAGATATTGCCGTTGAAAGTATTTAATAACGGTACAGCCTATACCAGCGACATCATTGAAGCCATTGAATACGCCGAAAAAAAAGGCGCAAAAATAGCAAACTGCAGCTGGGGGACAAGCTTCGACAACCCGGCCTTAAAAGAAGCCATTGCAAATTCCACCATGCTCTTCGTATGCGCGGCAGGCAACAGCAATGCCGATATCGACACCAGTCCGGTTTACCCGGCGTCATACGGCGAGAATAACATTATCACAGTCGCCTCCATCAACAAAGACGGAAATTTATCAGGTTATTCCAACTATGGTCAGACATCGGTAGATGTCGCAGCTCCGGGTGAGAATATTGTCAGCGCCACACCCGGCGACAGGCATGGTATGAGCAGCGGGACATCCCAGTCAGCCGCCTTTGTGTCGGGCGAGGCCGCGCTGATACTGGGCGCGTGCAAAAATGCCGTTGCGGAGGAGCTCAAACAGATCATAATACAGACCTCCGATAAACTACCCGGTCTGATCAATCAAGTAAGCGATGGAAACAAAATTAACTGCGGCAGTGCGGCATCAACTACCATTTTGGAAAAGAGTGAAACGCTAATCAGCGATGATAATAACGACATATCAGTCAGTGAATCAGTATACGGGGACATTTCAGTCACTGATTCAGTATATGGCGAAACCATAGATAAAGAGTTTGTTTATGGCAATCCTACCGTCTCGGATACACTTTATCAGACCGCTGGCGAATACAGCCTGTACTCCGGAGAGCTCTGGAATATTAAGGCGAGTATGCCTACGCCAAGATTTTTTTTGGCAGCAGCAGAGGTAAACGGGAAGTTATATGCCATAGGCGGCGAAGGCAGTAGCGGCTATTTAAATACAGTAGAAGAATACGATCCTGCGACAAATACCTGGACTACAAAAGCAGCTATGCCAACACCAAGGAGAGGGCTAGCTGCTGCAGCAGTAAATGGGAAGATATATGCAATAGGCGGCAGTAATTATAACGGCAAGTTAAATACAGTAGAGGAATATGACCCGGCAACAAATACCTGGGTGGTAAAAGCAAGTATGCCTACACCAAGGTGGTTGTTGTCAGCGGCGGCAGTTAATGGGAAGATCTATGCGATAGGTGGAAATAACAGTAGCGATTTTTTAAATGCAGTAGAAGAATACAATCCTGCCACAAATACCTGGACGGCAAAAGCGAGTATGCCTACACCAAGAAATTATTTGGCAGTTGCGGTTGTTAATGCGAAGATATATGCAATAGGCGGCATGTACAATAATAACAGTTTAAATATTATGGAAGAATATAACCCCGCAACAAACACGTGGACAGCGAAAACAGGTATGCCCATGCCAAGATTAGGGTTGTCGGCAACCGCTGCAAACGGAAAAATTTATGCAATGGGCGGACGATATTTCTACGATGATAATGGCCGGAACGTAGTAGAAGAATATACCCCGGCAACAAATACGTGGAGAACAACAGCAAGTATGCCAACACCCAGACATTTACTGGCGGCGGCGGCAGTAAACAATCGGATTTATGCGATAGGTGGATATGGCATTGATAATATATTAAATACAGTTGAAGAATTAGTATTAGAAACTGGTTCTTATGAATACGAGTATACATATAATGAAAATAGTTCCTTGCGTTATTTGAATTTGCCATCCGGGCAAACCATTGAATATCAATATGATAATAACAATAATTTAATCCGCCGATTTATAGCTCCATAACATTTACGATAGTAAATTTTTATAAAGGGAGGATTATCAAATTTGAAAAAGTTATTAACATGTTTGTTGATTTTATCTCTATTGATAAATATCTCTATTCCGGTATATGCCCACAATAACGAAAGTATTGCGGAGCAAAATACCAGCATCTTACCCGGCTTCACGGTCACTAATGAAATGGATGGCTCGGACGGCTCAACTCATCAGACTGGTAAAATCCAGTCGGTTTCCGATGTTGTATATGAAAGATCGGTAAACCCCACGGAAATAACAACAACTGAGCTACAACCTCCGATAAAGAATGAGATTTTAGAGTTAAATCTAGCTCAAAATGGTTCCGTGGAAGATTTCGTTTATGGTCAATCGGCCTTCTATAATACTCTTAAAAAACACAACAGACTTGACCTTTTGAACAAATTGCCAGCTAAAGTACCATCAGTATCAAATGAAGAGTATAAAGTAGAAACTTCAGTGTCAGGTGATCAAGATTTATCTGTACCCAATGATGTTTACAACGTAACAGACCAGTCAATATTAGCGATGGCGATGCAGTCCGCTACCGACCAGGCGTGGTACAACACGCTGGTTGGTCCATCTGCCATGAATGGGGTTGACAATAAGCAGTACTCCGCTTGGGCCAACATTGATGAAGTGGTTTCACCCTATACCGGTGATTTGACAATCAAACAGACGGACCTTAAATTGCCGGGCAGAAACGGACTGGATTTAGAAATTAGCAGGATCTACCAGAGCAATCAAGCATTGTTGGGTAATCGCCTTACTTCAGGAATAGGCCATTGCTATACTGATTATTCAACGTATTATCTGAACAGGTACGCGCTGGGTGCGGGTTGGGCTTTCGGCTTTCCTTCTGTTCAGGTGGAAGAGACGTATGGAAGAAAAGAACTCTACTACCATTCCGGTGACGGGAAAGTATATCACGTAAATTTTTCCGCCGGGAACTATAGCAACCTGGAAAATTATTACCTGGAAGATGTTAAATTTAATAACGATACTGGTTTTTCTAATGGTCAGGTTAGCAGCCAATACTCATTTACCACAGCCGACCAGACCAAAAGGTATTTTGCCGCTGACGGACGGCTGTTGGGTATCGTCGACCGTTTTGGAAACCAAATTACATTCAAGCATACAGAGATGCCGGTAACCAACAGCGCCCCCAATAATGATTTTACGTTTGATGCTAGTGATATAGGTATGTGGAGCAATACTAATACGATGGACCCCGATCCCAACAAGCATTATTACTTTGATCAGACATTCGGCAAAGACGATAACACTTCACTTAAGTTTACCGGTTCTGGAGTTAGCCAGGAATCAGAAAGTTGGCATATACCTGTGTTGCCAAACACTAAGTATCATCTCAGCGGGTATCTATATAATCAACTGACCAGTGGTAATGCCCAGCTTTTTCACCGTGAATATGATCAGTATAAAAATATTGTGCAGGCATCTAATGCTGCAATGTCCTCTACCGCCAAAAATACCTGGGAGCCTTTGTCCCAGACATTTGTTACCTCCTCCAGTACGTATTATGTTCAATTAGTATTTTCAAATAATAACGCAACCGGGACATCCTGGTTGGATAAACTCAGGTTCGACCGGGCTTGGCCGCTGATCTCCGAAATTACTGACAGCATCGGGCGAAAGGTGACATTTACCTATAACGACACGCTATTTCAAGATAACGTTTCCGATGCGGGAACAATAACCGTTATGGTAACTGATCCATCGGAAACAAACAATCATACCTTAACCTATACCAGGGGTATTATTAAATGTTGGTATAATTGGAATAATGAATGGCAAGAACTAAGGAGATACCCAAGACTTTACAGTTATAATGACGGAGAACAAACCAATTGGTATAATTATACTCTTCCCCAATACCCCCTTAACTACGGCGATTATACCTATGTTCTTTTCTCATATGATGAATCAAAAAGTGAGTTTACGTATGGCAAAACATACCAGTTATTACTAAATGAAATATATCTTAGAAATTCCAAAACCGTATATGAATATGAAAAGGCAACAAAACGCTTGGGGGATAATGGTTTTTATGATATATACAGGATTACAAAAAGATTTGAACAGGGTATATATTACGATACGGGCTATTGGGGGACAGATTATCAGCGGACTTATTCATATAGCGGAAACTATAACGGAACAATATATGATAATGAAACGGGATACCCCAACCAACAAGATCTGTCCAAAGATGCCAATTATCAGTTTACAAGCACCATGCAGCAGAATAACGGCCTGATAATAAAAGAAACCTACAAAGGTAATAAAGAATACAAGAAAGAAGAATACAACTCAAGCGGGGAGAAGATATTTACCTGCTACGAGGAATACGATCCCAATTTTAAGGATAACGTGACCAAAATCAGAACCGAGCAATATAACGCCAGCGGTAACGTCTCTACCCTTTACACTGGATACACCTATAACGACTGGGGCGGTACTGCTTCCGGGACAGTACCGCTGACATTAGATCAGTGGAACGACGCCACTTTTAAAAGCCAGCATACCACAAGCTTTACCTATGATCCAACTTACAAGTTTCTAAAGACTAAAAGTTTTTACCAAAAACCCGGGTTACTGTTGACAGAGTCAACCAACTATGACAGTATGGGGCGCGTTACCACCACTACCAATGCTAAAGGTGAAACTACCGAGTACCAGTATGGAGATGCAAGCCACCCTGGCAATTACACCAGGGTAAACATCCATCACGGTGGTGGCCGGACAACCAGGACCGACTACGACTATTCCGGGGCTTACTATGCTTTTCCCACAACCGTCACCCTTTACTACACAGAGGAAGGAGTCCCCAAAAATAGTACAACCTATAAGGGCTATGAGTTTCTCTGGGGGAACGTGGTCAGTGAAACAGATGCCTTGGGCAACGTAACCAGCTATAGCTATGACTCTCAAGGCAGGCTCCAGAAAATAACCCATCCGCAATCAACGGGTACAAACGAAGCTTATGTGGCGGAAGATAATTTTGATTATGATAATAGCGTTTTTACTAATTATCATAATCAGCAAAGAGTTCTTAGAGTCCGATACTATAAGACGAAAAACGGCTCCATATTTTTGGATACCTATAGTTATTATAACGATCAAGGGAACCTGAGCCATACTATTTACTATGACTATGAACGTGAAGATTGGATTCTGGCGGGTAATGCTTATAATAATTACGGACAGTTAATCTGGGTCAAGGACGCCAACGGCAATGAGACTAATTATCAGAGCGATGAATGGGATCGTTTGAAGAAAGTTACCGATCCCCAGGGCAACTACTATACGTTTGGCTATGATATATTTAGCCGCACTAACACCACTTATTTTGTTCCGGCTGATACCGGTATAGCCGAAAACCACTACGTGGAGACATATGACCAGTGGAGCCGGACGATTTCAAGAAAAGGCTTTCCCGACGGGCCGGGCGGGTCTGCTGTGGTTGAAGAAAAATATGAGTATGACTTTGTCGGCAACCTTACCAAGCTGACAGACGCCAATAACAATGCCACCTTATATGGTTACGACGCCTTGAACAGGCTGAACAAAGTCACCAACCCCCTGGGCGAAACCACCGATTACGATTACGACCGGCTGGGAGATCTTACCCAAATCAAACAATACCAGGACACGAGCACCTTTTCCACAGTAAAGCAGTATAGCGAGAGAGGCGCCATGGTTTCCAAGCAACTCCCGGCAGGCCAGCCTACTACCTATAAATACAATGCCAACGGCTTACCTGTGGAGATAACTGACTCTTCAGGCAAGATCACGACCATGCAGTATTACCCGGATAACAAGCTAGCCGAAAAAAGGGCCAACCAGGATAAGATCGAATACTACTACAGTCCCCTGGGAGGTGTGGAAAAATACCAGCCGGCAAACGACACTACCGGGAACGGAGAGGCGTTGACTTATGAGTTTTACTCCACCGGACTTGCTAAACAAAGAACAGTCGGAGGCTATAGCGTTGGTTTCCAATATGACATACTGGGCAATAAAACTAAATTAACCGACCCCTTTGGTTTATCAACTGATTATCAATACAACAACCTGAACAGGTTGACCACCGTAACTTCGGACGGGAAAAACTTCACCTATGAATACTACGGCGACGGAATGGTCAAGGCGGTAAACTATCCCCAGTTGGCCAACGGGTCAAGCATCCGTACTGAATACACCTACGACAACATCAACCGGCTCAAGACCATGATAAACTGGTGGGCGGACAAGTTGTTCACACAATACAGCTACGGTTACGACAATAACGGCAACATTACCTCGGTTACCGAAAACGGTGAGGCCACAATCTACACCTACGATGCCTTAAACCGTCTGACAGGTATACAAAGGCCGAACGGCGAACAGATCAGCTATCAATACGACACCAGGGGAAACCGGATTCTCACCACCGTAAATGGTAGAAGCCTGGACGGATTTATTCCCGGAGAAATCAGCTATAACAACTGGGACGAGTTGGCCACATTCACCACCGGTGGGAATACCTACAACTATTTCTATGATCCCGAGGGGTTGAGAAATAATAAAGTTACTCCCACCGGTACCACTAGGTATCATTACGACAACAGAGGCAGGGTAGTCGCTGAGTCCGACGCCAGCGGTGGTGTCACCGCAGAGACAATCTGGGGAATACAGGCCCTGGCCAGGTGTAATCTTGCTCGTAAAGTAGTCCTGGCAGGCAGGATTTTTTTGCACATTGATTATCTAAAAGATGATTCAGAACCCTCCCCAATCTGCTAAAATATTTGCAGTTTCTTTGGGGAGGTTATTATTT